>URTO01000275.1:0-2500 GCA_900550745.1 uncultured Desulfovibrio sp.
ACAGTACCTGCTCTGCTTGCAACAAACGCTATGGCACAAGAACTAAAAAAGCCGACCCTGGAAGATCTGATTCCCGGCGACTCCTTCAACGACCGCATCCTGCTGCTGCTCGCGGCGGTCGCCACGACGGACGACATGCTCACCTACCGGGAATACCAGCTTGTGCAGGAGGCGGCGCAGGCCATTTTCGGGGAACGCGCCCTCCATGCCGAGCTGCAAGCCAAACTCCACTACGCGCTCCTGAACCCGCCGTCCGATCCCGCCGACATCGCCCGCGACATGGCGAACCAGGCCGACGCGCAAAAGGTTTCCTCCACATTCGTGGACACCATGCTGAAGGCGCTCTCCCGCATCGGGGGGCAGGAGGAGCGGATCGACGAAAAAGCGCGGTCGCTCGTCAACGACATCGAATGGGCCTTCCGCAAGTCCCGCCTCGAACGCAGCGCGGGCCGGGGCATCGGCTTCGGGCTCAACGTCGGGGAAAGCCTCGGCGGGCTCTGCCGCAAGGCGGCCAACGTCCTGCCTTCCCGGAAGGAAATCGCGGGCTGGTTTGCGCCCGAAACAAGCCAGTTCAACGCCGACATGGAGCGTTCCGCCAATTCGCTCGACCGCATCGCGTGGACGCTCGACGACATGGATCTGCGCGAAGAGCTGTATATTTTCCGCAAGATGCTGCGCCGCCAGCCGTTCAAAATCGTCATCGTGGGCGAACGCAAACGCGGCAAAAGCTCGCTCATCAACGCGATCATCGGACAGGAGCTGTCCCCGGTGCGCGAGTCCACGCCGGAAACCGCCACCGTGGTGGAATTCAAATACGCCCACGCCCCGGACTACAGCGTGCGGTTCCTCGACTCCAGCCAGTTCGCCCGGCTTGAGGACTATCTCGAAAACGAACAGGACAACCTGCTGCTCACCCGCAAAATCGAGCACATCCGCAAGGGGGTGTCCGACGGCACGTTCATCCCCGGCAAGCTGCTTTCGGGCATCACCTGCTGGGACGACCTGTCCGACTACATCAGCCTTGAGGGGCGGTTCTCAGGGTTCGTGGCCCGCGTCAGCGTGGGGCTCCCGCTGGACACGCTCCGGGCGGGCGTCGTGCTCGTGGACACGCCCGGCCTCAATGATACCGATCAGTTTCATGACTATCTTTCCTACGAGGAAAGCCTTGAGGCGGACTGCGTCATCTTCGTCATGGACGCCCGCGATCCGGGCTCCCATTCCGAACTGTCCCTGCTCCGCAAGCTGGCCCGCAGCGGGCGCACGGTCAGCATCATCGGCGTGCTGACCAACATCGACCGCCTGAACAGCGCCGCCAGCCTCGAAGCGGCCCGTGAACAGGCGCGCACCGTGCTGCGCGAAGCCTGCCGGAGTTCCGGCCATGTGGAACTCGCCGGGATCGTGGCCCTCAATACCCGGCAAGCCGTCGAGGAACGCTGCCGGGAAGGTTCCGCCCTCTCGGAAACGCTGTCCAAGGTGTCGCGCTCTGTGTCCGGCTGCGGGGAGCTTGAGCAGCTCCTTGCCCTCCTGCGGGAAATCATGGACAGGGACGCGGGCAAGGAGGCATACCGCCGAAAAATCGCGGAAGCCTACTCCCGGATCGCCGACTCCGCCCGCGAACGGCTCCGCCAGCATGTGCAGGAATACCGCGAATCGCTGCCGAACCCGGAACTGCTCGGTATGCTGGACGCGCACGCCAAACAGCTTTCCGCCTCCGCCCTCTCCTCGCTGGAGCAGGCCCGGCAGGTCGTGAACGCCGCCGCCAAGGACTTGGACGCATGGGACGAATCCACGGAGAAGGCGCTGAACAAGTTCCATGAAACGCTGGTGTTGCGGCTCATGGACGCCGTGAACCGCAAAGTGGCGGATCTCGGACACCAATTCGCCAGGGATTCCGTCTGGAGGGAATTCGACGCCACCGAAGCACGGGCCATTGCCCGGCGCGCCGTGGACGAGTTCCTCGACGAGCAGCGCGGCATCCTCCACGCGTGGGAAGACAAGCTCCGCCTCTTTTCCGCACGCATGGACGAATTTTCGCAGGAATGCCTTGCCCGCCTGAGCTCCAACATCGACGGCCTGCAAGACGAGCCGGGCGAAGTGGACGGCGGCTCCTCGACGGCCACGCACTTCCTCGTACAGACGCACCGGCACATGAAGAACCTCGCGGTATTCACGACCGGGCTCACCGTGGGCCGCCTCACCGCGCTCGGGCCGATCTCGATACTTGTTACCGCAGGCAACATTATCGCGCTGGCGGCGGCGAGCCCCCTCGCGGCGGCCGTATTCGCGGCCGTGGCCGGGACTGCGGGACTGCTCTACCACCTCGGCCGCGAGGACAAGCGCAAGGCCGCCTTCCTCGACAAACGCCGCCGCGAAGCCGAAGAATACGCCGAGCGGGTATGCGACGCACTCCGGCAGGAACTCGCCGTGGTCAGGGAAGATCTGGGCAAGGCGTACGAATTCGAGGTCAAGCGCGGCTTCGCCCCCGCCCTGGAAAGCCTGT
>URTO01000276.1 GCA_900550745.1 uncultured Desulfovibrio sp.
GGGAAACTTTCTCCAGAAAGTTTCCCCCTCCCTTCCCCCGCAAACCTCTTACCCCCTTGCGCCATGAAAGTGTCCACAACGTCGCCCTTCTTCTCCGTAGCGCTGCTGGTGATATCCATGCTGTCGATCCAGTGCAGCGCGTCGCTTGCCAAGTCCGTTTTTCCGATCATCGGCCCTGAGGCGACGACGGCCCTGCGCCTTATGTTCGCGGCGCTGGTGCTGCTTCCGGTGATGCGCCCGTGGCGGGCGAAGCTCACCCGCAGCCAATGGCGGCCCATCATCCTCTACGGCCTGTCTACGGGCCTCATGAATATGTGCTTCTATCAGGCCATCAGCCGCATCCCGCTGGGCGTGGGCGTGGCGCTGGAGTTCACCGGGCCGCTGGCGATAGCCATGCTGGGTTCGCGCCGCCTCATCGACTTCCTGTGGATAGCGCTGGCTGTCGGCGGCCTGTTCCTGTTGTTGCCCATCCACGAATTTTCCGGCAATCTCGATCCCGTGGGCGTGGCCTTCGCGCTCGGAGCCGGGTTCTGCTGGGCCATGTACATCTTCTTCGGCAAGCGGGCCGGGAATGCCGGGGGCGGCGCATCCGTCTCGCTCGGCATGATCGTCGGGGCCTGCGCCATCCTGCCCTTCGGCGTGGCCTCGGCGGGGGCGTCCATGTTCTCCATGTCCGTACTCCCGCTGGCCCTGCTGCTCGGCATATTCTCCTCGGCGCTGCCCTATGGGCTGGAAATCGTCGCCCTCAAGCAGCTTCCCGCGCAGACTTTCGGCATCCTGATGAGCATGGAACCCGTCCTCGCGGCCCTGTCGGGCATCATTTTCCTCGGAGAACAGCTCAACGTGGCTCAATGGGTAGCTCTGGCCTGCATCATTGTGGCCTCCATCGGCGCAACACTGACTATCCGCCGCAAAAGCTGACGCGGCGGCCCCTCAAGGAGAAGGCGATGAAGGTTCCCAAGAAACAGGCCGCCGTAATCCGCGCCGCCATTGAGGAATGGCGGGCATCCGGGCTTCTGGACGAAGAAACCGGCAAGCGGCTTCTCGACGACCTGACGCCTCTGCCCTTCGACTGGTACAGGCTTGGCCGCTATGCCTTGTGGGGCGCCCTTGCGTGCATACTCATCGGCGTGGCCGCCCTGCTCGGCGACGAACTGTTCCTTGAACTCATCAGCCGCCTTTTCGACATGACGGAACTGGGGCGCAGCCTGTTCCTGCTCCTTGCGGCGGCGGGCCTGTTCTTCTGGGGCGTACGGCGGCGCAGGAGGGCCCCCCGGAAACGCCTGACCAATGAGGGCCTGTTTTTCCTCGGCGTGCTGGCCATTGCGGGCTCGCTCGCCTCACTCGCCGCATGGCTTTATGCCTACGGCGGGGAACATATCGGCTCCAGCCTTTCCAGCCTGTTCCTGCTTGCCGCCGCCATATACGGCGCGCTGGGGCTGCTGCTCGATTCCCGGCTGATCTGGGTTTTCGCCCTGCTCTCGTTCGGAAGCTGGCTCGGTGCCGAAACGGGGTACAGCTCCGGCTGGGGGGCCTATTATCTGGGGATGAATTACCCCATGCGCTTCGTGCTGCTCGGCCTGCTCCTGTGCGGGCTCTCCGTCCTCTTCAAACGCAATGCCCGCTGGGACCGGCTGGCGGCCTTCGAGCGCAGCACGCTCTCGGTGGGCCTGCTCTATCTGTTCATCAGCCTGTGGATACTTTCCATCTTCGGCGACTACGGCGACATGGCCTCATGGTATCGCGCCCGCCATATGGAACTGTTCCACTGGTCTCTCCTTTTCGGAGCGGCGGCCTGTGCCGCCATATGGCTCGGCGTGAAGGACGACGACGCCATGCTGCGGGGGTACGGGCTTGTCTTTTTGGGCCTGAACCTCTACACACGCTTCTTTGAATGGTTCTGGGACAGCCTCAACAAGGGGCTGTTCTTCATCATCGTCGGCCTCAGCCTCTGGGCCCTCGGCGCCCACGCCGAACGGCTCTGGAATCTGGGGAAAAAGCCCTCATCATCCCCAAAGGATGCCTGACATCATGAGCATGATCACGCTGTTTTCCGCCTTTATGGGCCTGTACGTCATCATCCGGCTTATCCTGCCCTCCGGCATGAATTGGCCCCTCAAATTCGTCCTCAGCCTCTTCGCGTTCGCCTGCGCCGAAAAGCTCCTCCTGACCAAACTCGTCTACGGCACGATGGGCGCGTTTATGCCCGAACCCGTACAGCTCGCCTCCGGCTACCTCCATTCCGCCGTAACCATCCTGTTCCTGCTGCTCGTGGTGCGGGACGCGCTCCTGCTCCTCACGTGGCCTTTCCGCCGCTCCGCAGGCCGGCAGCGTAAAATTTTCTACGGGCATAAGGAAAAGAGGCCCGCATCGGGATTCTGGGCCTTCACGCTGGTGCTACTCGCGCTGGCCCTGTCAGGCTACGGCATGAGGGAAGCCCTGCGCGTCCCTTCCGTGCGTGAAGTCCGCATGCAGATCCCCGGCCTGCCTGACGCACTGAACGGGTTCCGCATCGCTCAGCTTTCCGATCTGCATATCGGCCCCACGTTCGGCAAGGCATGGCTGGCGGACGTGGTGGCCCGCACGGATTCGCTCAACCCCGATCTCATCGTCATCACCGGCGACGTGGTGGACGGCTCCCCGTCACGCCTTGCCGAAGACGTGGCCCCCTTAGCGGATCTCAAGGCCAAGTACGGCGTCATCCTCACGCCCGGCAACCACGAATATTATTCCGGGCTCCAACAATGGCTGCCCGTTTTCCAGAGCCTCGGCATGCGCGTACTCATGAACGAAAACACGCAGATCCGGGTCAGCGGCACGCCGCTCGCCATTGCCGGGGTGACGGACACGGCCGCCCTCAACTGGGGGCTGGAAGGCCCTGATCCCGAAAAGGCGCTCTCCGGCCTCTCCAAGGACATCGCCAAGATCATGCTCTCGCACCGCCCCTCGCTCGCGTCGGAAAGCGCCAAGGCCGGGGCCTCGCTCCAGCTTTCCGGGCACACGCACGGCGGGCTCGTCCTGCCCATCGCCCCCCTCATTGCGGCGTTCAACGGCGGCTATGTCAGCGGGCCCTATACCGTGGATGGGATGCCGCTTTACGTCAGCAGGGGCTCAGGGCTTTGGGGCGGCATGCCGCTGCGTCTGTTCGTCCCCTCGGAAATCACCTTCATTACACTGACCGGAACGGGATTCGACGCAAACTGACGCCCTGCGGCGGGGGAAAAGATGCCTCCCCCGTCCGCGCCAATCGTTTTTTTTTGCATTCTCTCATGGGAGAACTTCGCCTTCCCGTTGACACCGGAGGATCGGCAGTGCTAGCATTCTCGCTTATAAATCAATAACTACCGGGCAGGTAAAAACGATGACCGATGACGCGCCCACTTCCAGAGCAAACATTGTCCTGCATCTGGACAACGGGGCTGAGATGCAGTTTTCCGGGCGTCCCTTCGCCGGGGGTTCGTGGTTTGACGAAGAAACCGGCGAATTGACGCGCCAGAAGCTTTATGCCACGGAATCCGGCGAGCATATTTATTCCATCGTGACCGGCAAAGGGCAGCAGCGCAGCCGCCGGGCCTACCGCGTTTCCCTGCATGGCGAAGCCTGTACCATCAACGACGGGCGCACCGAGATGACCCTTGATCTCGATATGCTCATGCTGGCTGTCCGGGCCCTCTCCGGCCTTGAAAAGGACGACGCCCCCACCCTCGACATGGTTGAGGAAACCCTCCGCGCCGCGAATTGCTGAAAAAATTGGGGAGGGGGAAGGGAGCCTTTTGAAAAAGGCCCCCTTCCCCCTCCCCAAACCCCACC
>URTO01000277.1 GCA_900550745.1 uncultured Desulfovibrio sp.
TCCCTCACCTCTCCATTCCTCCCCCTCACTCCTCCTTCAAAAATTCCCGCCAGCGGGCGGAGTGCTGATAATAGCTGATGCCCTCGTCAAGCACCTGCTGTAACGAGGCGTCGGGGGCCTTTACCCTGTCCTGCGGCTTTGCGGCCGCGGCGGAACCGATCTGCCGCCCGTCACGGTAAAAATGCACCCCGCGGACGGGCCGCATGATCACCGTCTCGTTGCCTTTGACGTAGGCCAGCTTCTGATAATTGCTCAGGAACAGGCGGGACACATAGCCGGGATCGAGCGCATTCATGCCGTAGAATTGGCCCGTGTACTTGAAATGGAGCAGGGAAAGCAGCGTCGGCACGGCGTCGATCTGGCTGATCGGCTGATCGCGGCGCTCCGGCTTGATGAACTTCGGCGCGTAGATGATAAGCGGAATGTGGTGGTTCCCCTGCTTGATCTCCTCCCGCCCGGAACTGCTCGCCCCGTGATCCGCCACAAACACGAACACGGTATCGTCAAACCACGGATGCTTGCGGGCCTCTTCCATGAACCTGCCGATGGAGTAATCCGCATACATGACCCCGCCGCTGCGTCCCGACTTGGATGGAATTGAAATCTTTCCATCGGGATAGGTGTATGGGCGGTGGTTTGAAGTCGTCAGCACGAAGTTGAAGAACGGCTTGCCCGCCGCATGGGAAGCGTCAGCCTCCTTGATCGCGCGGGCAAAAAGGTTCTCGTCGCACACGCCCCAGATATTCGAGAACGTGATCTCTTCCGGCTGCATCACCGTCCGATCCACCACGGTGAACCCGTTCCCGGCGAAATAGGCGTTCATGTTGTCGAAATAGCCGTAGCCGCCGTAAATCCATTTGGTGTCATACCCGCGCTCACGGAATACGCTCCAGATGCCGCGCAGGTTGTCGTTGCCCTGCAGCCTCACGATGGGCATGCCCGGCAGGGGCGGGCGCGCCAGCGTGAGCGCTTCGATGCCCCGGACGGTACGGGTTCCCGTCGAATAGACATGGCTGAAATAGAGCGACTCGGAAGCCAGCTTTTCCAGCTCCGGAGTCAGCTTTTTCCCATCATCGCGGAATTCGCTGAAAAATTCCGAACCCATGCTCTCCATGAGCACAATGATCACATTCGCCCGGATTTCCTTTTCATGCGGCGTCACCTCATAGGCCAGCGACGCGGGATCGCCCACCCGACGGGCATCCGAGGCCATCAAAGGGGCCAGCGTCGCCACGGTATCCGCATCAGGGCGCATCAGGTAAAAGTCGTTGTAGGAAAGCTCGTTGGAAAAAAATGCATGGAACAGGCTGTACAGCCCGTCCTTGGACAGCTCGGTAAGATACCGATCGCCGGTATCTTCAGATATATCCATAAAGTTGACCACATTGAGCGAGCACGCGCACAAGACGAGCAGGGCCGCGGCGGTAAAACGCATGGGGAGCCGCGGCGCGGTACGCGCCGTGGAAAGCCAGCGCCGGGCCAACAGCGTAATGACTCCCGCCGCCACGGTGATCCCGCCCAAAAACAAGGCTACGGGATAGGACTGCCTGATGTTCCCGATCACTTCATTCGTATAGACAAGATAATCCACCGCCACGAAATTGAAGCGGGAAGTGAATTCGTCCCAGAACAACAGCTCCGCGACTTCCTCAAACAAATTCCCCGCCGTGAACAGGAAGAAAAAGGCGATGGAAAACCGCCTGTCCCACCGTCCGCCGTGCCGCTTCCGGGGCAGGATCAGCAGATACGCCAGCATGGGCAGGATTGAGAAAAGGCAGGAAACCATCGTCGTCCCCACCCAGACCGGGAAGGAAACCAGAAGGCCTTTCAGCGACAAATGCAGGTTGGAGGATTCCCGCAGGGCCAGTATGGAAAGTTCCATAAGCTCCGCGAAAAAGTATATGCCTATGAAGGGAAGCAGCCGCCGCACAAGGTAGCGGACGGCATCCAGAAACGCATGCATGATGGAGCCTCTCTTAAAGGAAAGTATCCTGTTCGGAGAGTGCGTTGTGGCATATGAACTGTTACGATTCCATGACAACCGTGGGAGAAGGTCAGGACAAATATTTATACTTAAACCTGTTAAGAGAAAAACTACGCAGCGCCCATGTGACAAGCAGGATGATCATCCATGCGCCGATCATTGTGAACAGCGTATGCGAGAGGAAATGCTGCCCCCGCAGCATCTGGTAGAATCCCATGCACCAGCCCGCGGCAAGCCCGGCCCCCAGGCCGGCCCACCGTGCCCGACGAGACCGGAAGCAAAAGAACAGCATCATGAGCGCAAAACCGCCCGAAGCGTGCCCCGCCGGGAAGCACCTGCCGGGGGAACGACCTTCATTGGCGGGGTTCCGGCATTCCAGCACGCCCTGATGGACGTATTCGCCCCCGAACGCCTCGATCTGCTTGGGGCAATAGACATTGGTGAACTGCTTTGCGCCGCCGAGCAGCATCGGGACAAGGGACAGGCTGAGGAGCAGCAACAGGCACCCCCTGCGGCATTCCGGCGGCAGGTTCCACCGTGCGCCGCCAAGCACCCCGGCGATGCAGGCTATTCCAAGAGCCACCAGCAGGATTTTAGGGCCATCGTAGAAAAACCACGTCAGCCGGGCGTGGAGCGCGTTGGATACCATCCATTCATGCGTGGCGGAATCGAACCACAGGCGTTGGGCCGCCATATCCCAATCGGTATAGGATTCCATCAGCGCCACGAGCACGAGGAGCAGCGCCCCAAGGGAAAGCTGGGCGGCGATCATGCGTTTCGTCATGTGCCGAAAACCTCTTCTGACAGAGCGATACGCTGGATATACGGCGTGATTGTGACGATTTCGTGGCGGTGCGCCAAAGGGGAGGCCGAAAGGCCGGGCAAAGCCGGAAAACAGGATGCGCACCGCCCGCTTTCGGCGGAAGAAGCCGCTGGCGGGTGGCCGATGCAAGGGAGCGTAGAGAAGAGAGAGAGAGAGAGAGAGAGAGAGAGAGAGAGAGAGAGAGAGAGAGAGTCCCTCACATATCGGACTAATACGTCCAATGCGGACAGTTTTTCTTTAATTTCTTATAGTTATAGGAAGATACCGGAGCCGGAGCCTGACAGGTTTTACCGGCTTTCTTCCTTGGTTGCTTATCCGTTTTCTTATCCCTTTTTCGCCAATCGTCTTTTATTTCCCCAAGAATATACCGTAGTTATCGAGAACAAAAATTTTTCCGAAAAAATTTCACTTTTTTCGGATGTGTTCCTTTTTGTTCTCCGTACAGAACTCCTTCTGACCATGTGCCCCACATGGTCGGCGGGAGTTTTTTTCATATACGGCCACGTCCTTCTTTCTTCGGTTCCAGACGCCCTCCCACGCATACGTGCGCCTCCACTGGCCGCGCCGTACTCCGGGCAGATGCCGGAAGCCTCCCCCGGCGCTGCCCTTGCGGTTATGCGTGATGCCCACGTTTTGAACAGTTCGCCAACTCGCCTCAAGAGGACATCCCATTGAGGAAATAACGCCAAGCCCCAAAAAACAAAAAAGCCGTCGAGCGGTAACTCAACGGCTTCTTGCAGAACTAAGTTCTTACGCACGTAACGTAAGAACAACAGTAACCGTAAGGTTCCTCGTTGTCAACAACGAATCTGCTGTTTTTGTCTTTTTTCGGGCCGGGAGAAAGAAAAAATGGAGACGTTTACCCCAAAGGGAAATATTTACGGCCCAATTCTTCCACAGTTTGTTTTGCAAAAGTCCATTACGTTTGTGCCGGGGCGGAATTTGTTCTTTCTGAGCATTGCAGCTGTCTATGCACGCGAATTGGGGATCAATCATA
>URTO01000278.1 GCA_900550745.1 uncultured Desulfovibrio sp.
TGCTTTGCAGCAGGGCGTCGCGGTCGGCGTTGCTCCGGCGGCTGATTTCGGTTCCGGGCAGGAAGGAGAGGATGTGCATGGCGGCGGGCACGGGATGATGAGGCGCGGGATGGGCGGCTCGTGCGGCATGTTGGAAGAGAGCATTGCCGAGGGCACATCGCTGGTTATTTTCGTCGAGTACGACCTCACCCCCCTTGAGGAGGCGCAGGCTGCCGATGAAAAGCATATGGCGGTCATGTTTGGCATCCTCGTCTTCGTGGGCTTGGTAGGGGGGATTACGCTGTTCCTGATCCAGAGCTATCGGCGTTCGCGCAAGCTCGTGCAGGAAACGACGGCCTTTTCTTCGGAAATCCTGCGGACGCTGCCGGTGGGCATCATTTCCACGGACATGGACGACCGCATTACATCCATCAACCCCGCCGCACAGGATATTACCGGGCTGCACCGGACGGCGGCGACGGGGCGGGGCCTCCACGACCTGCTGCCCGGCGTTTGGGCCGTGCTTGAAGGGCGGACGGCTCAGGAAGCCGCGAGGGAGCAGGAGGCTTGGTGTACGGTCGGTGAACGCCGGATTCCGTTGGCGATCAGCGCCTCGCATATTGTGACCGAGGAAGGCGAAGCCATCGGCACGGCTTTGATCATGCGCGATCTTGGGGAAATCCGGCGCCTCCAGAGCGAACTGCGGCGGCGGGATCGTCTGGTGGCCCTCGGCAATATGGCGGCGGGCATCGCCCACGAAGTCCGCAACCCCCTCAGCGCCATCAAGGGGCTGGCCCGTTTCTTCATGGAAGCGAGCCCCGAAGGAAGCGACGAAAGCCGTATGGCCGACATCATGACGAAAGAAGTGCTCCGTCTGGACAAGGTGGTGGGCGACCTTCTCGATTTTGCGCGCCCCGATGTGCTGAACCTGACCGATGTCGCGCTGAACGAGCTTGTGGAGCGGGCCCGTGATATGGTGCGGTCGGATATGGACGCCCACAAGATCCGGTTTGAGGCCGAACTGCCGGAGCCTCCGCTTTCCGTGCGGCTGGATCGGGATCGCATGACGCAGGTGCTGCTCAATTTGTTTCTCAATGCTGTACAGGCCATGCCCGATGGCGGTAAGCTGCGGGTGTGGGCCCGGATGGAAGGCACCGAGCTGGCGCTGGACGTTGCGGATACGGGGTGCGGCATTGCCCCCGAACGCCTTGCGGATATTTTCAGCCCCTATTTCACCACCAAGGCCAGCGGCACGGGGCTGGGGCTTTCCATCGTGCACAAGATTGTGGAAGCGCACGACGGCACGATTGAGGTCGCCAGCACGCCCGGCGAGGGTACGGTGTTCAAGCTCCGTTTTCCGTTTGTGGCGTAGGCGGGGATGGGGAAAAACGGGGGAGGGGAGCTCCCTTCGGAAAGATTTCCCTCCCCGGCCCCGACCCTCCTTTCCCAAGCGTTTTGATGTTGTTGAATCCCCTTCGTTTTTCCGGTTTTTTATGAAGTTCATAATGTGGCGGAAGGGAAGGCTTTGTTGGGATTGTATATACCGATTGATCGAGAATCATTTGAGGAGTGGCATGGCTGAGAAAGGTTCACATACGGTTCTTGTGGTGGATGACGATCCGGGGCATCGCGGGATGCTTGAGGCGCTCCTTGGCCGCTGGGGTCTGGCCGTCACGTCTGCGGGGGATGGAAAGGAGGCTGTGGCGCGGGTATGCGAACGGCCTTTTGACGTGGTCTTGATGGATATCCGTATGCCCGACATGGACGGCATCACGGCTTTGAAGGAAATCCGCAAGTACAACCCGGCCGTGCCGGTCGTGCTCATGACGGCGTATTCCGCCGTGGAATCCGCTGTGGAGGCCATGAAGTCCGGGGCCGTGGATTATCTCATCAAACCCCTCGACTTCGATCTGCTCAAGTCCACCTTGTTCAAAACGCTGGAACACAGCGAGGCCGTCCGGCCCGGCGAGCGTTTCCCCGTCCCGGTGGAGGGGATTGTGGGAAACAGCCCCGCCGTCCGCAGGATGCTGGAGATGATCCATACGGTGGCCCCTTCGGAGGCGACGGTATTGATCAACGGCAAGTCCGGGACGGGCAAGGAGCTGGTGGCGCGGGCCATCCACAACCAGAGCCAGCGCAAGGACGGCCCGTGGGTGGCGGTGAACTGTGCGGCCCTGACCGAAAGCCTTCTGGAGTCCGAATTGTTCGGGCACGAGAAAGGCGCTTTCACGGGCGCGGACAAGCGCCGGGACGGGCGTTTCCTGCAGGCGGACGGCGGAACGCTGTTTCTGGATGAGATCGGTGAAATTTCCCTGCTCATGCAGGTCAAGCTCCTGCGGGCCATCCAGCAGCGGGAGATCCAGCGCGTGGGAGGCGACGCCACCCTCAAGGTGGATGTGCGCATCGTGGCGGCGACGAACCGCAACCTGCTGGATGAGGTCGCTGCCGGGCGTTTCCGCGAGGATTTGTATTATCGGCTCAACGTCGTCAGCATACAGGTTCCGTCCCTTCAGGAGCGGAGCGAGGACATCCCCCTTCTGGCGGAGCACTTCCTCAAGGTTTTCGGCGAGCGGAACCGCAAGGATGTGAAGGGGTTTACCCCCAAGGCGATGGACATGCTGGTCAAATACCCGTGGCCGGGGAATGTCCGCGAGCTGGAGAACGCGGTGGAGCGGGCCGTGGTGCTGCTGTTCGGCAGCTACGTTTCGGAACGCGAACTGCCGCTTGCCGTAACGCAGGCGTACGGGCAAGAGGAGGGCACGGAACCGTCAGCGCTGTCCGTCCCTCTGGAGGGGGCGACGCTGGAGGACGTGGAGCGCGAAGCCATCCTCCGTATGCTGGACAGTGTTGGCGACAACAAGAGCGAAGCGGCGAAGCGGCTGGGCATCTCCCGCAAGACCCTGCACACCAAGCTCAAACGGTACGGGCAGGAGCAGGATTGATCACATTTGGGCAGGGAGAAGCGGCCCGTCCCCACCCGGTACGGGCGGGAAACAGGGCTGATCACATTTGGCGCACCCTCTTGCGCTGCCAGACGAAGAAGTGGAGCAAGGCCATGCAGCCATGCCCGATCAAATAGAGTTCGATGAGGAATGACAGGTTCTTATGGGTTTCCAGCGCCGGCCCCGCGAACGATGAGCCGTTCAGCCAGAGGATGAACCAGATCAGGCCGCTCAGCACGACGAGCAGCAGGGCGCCGAGCCCAAGCCCCTGCACGGTGGTTGCCAACCCCTTCGGGCGCGGCGGAACCATCTTGAAGCGCAAGCTGGCCTGAACGTCTTTTTTGAGTTGTTCCGTATCGCCCCAGAGGTAGGGGAAGAAGTAATGAAAGCCGCGCTTCGTGAGGCTGTCCGCCGCAAGCAGCAGGCTGACGATGACAACGAGCAGGCCTGACAGGATATGATACCACGAGGCCAGCCAACTGCTGAGGGCGGGATTGATCTGCCCGGACGGAAGCATATGCATTGCCACTGCGTACAGGGAAATCCCATGTGCGGGCAGATCCGCCTCGGAACCTAGGGCGTGTCGCCAACCAGATATAATCTATTGAAACTATTCAACCATTTTTTCAAGTTGCAAAAGTTGTTTTAAATAATTTCAAACAATTATATGTAACACACGACACAACCCAAACTCTGCTCCCCTGTGCACAGAAAAACTACCAGAGCCAGATCGGGTGGGGGATAAAATGGGCACTTTTCCCCGGTGCGCAGGAAAAAAACGTTCCGAAACAGGCAAGGAACGTACTGTGCTCACTACTCCCCTGTACACAGGCCCCCGACCGCCTTGTACGCCTCCTGCGTCCGCGACACTACTCC
>URTO01000279.1 GCA_900550745.1 uncultured Desulfovibrio sp.
GTGGATGCGGGCAGGCGTTCCCGCATCGGGTTTTGAAAACCCTAAAGGCAGGGTGCGGCACCCAAGAGTGGAAATCCGTTTCTCGCTCCTAAGGCTTTTGTGTTTTGGGGGCGTTTGTGTTTTTATGGGGCACGCTTTTTCTCGAAACCAACCCGGCGAAGAGGATGCCTGACGCCCTCAGGGATGCCGCAATGGTATGGAAAACGGTGTTCCGGTTCGGAACATTGCGGCGGCCCTGAGGAAATTGGGGGAATTTGCCCCAAGGGGCGGCGAAAGGCCGTCAGGCGGGCTTGCGAACCTTGCGGGATCGCACGCAAAGCGGTTTCCCCGGCCCGCCGGAAGGCATGGGTTCGGGCGGCGGCCCGGCCGCCGGAGGCATCCCCTTCCCACGGAGTTCCTGTGATAGACATTTCGACACTCAACCCGGCCCAGCTTGAAGCCGTGACCGCGCCGGACGGCCCGGTGCTGGTCATCGCAGGCGCGGGGAGCGGCAAGACCCGCACCATCGTCCACCGTCTGGCGTGGCTGGCGGAACAGGGCGTCCCGGCAAGCGACATGCTGCTGCTCACGTTCACGCGCAAGGCCAGCCGCGAAATGCTGCTCCGGGCCACGGATCTGCTCGGCTACAGCATCGGCGGCGTCCACGGCGGCACGTTCCACAGCTTCGCGTTCTCGGTGCTACGCCAGTACAGGCCCGCATGGGCCGAAGGCCCGGTCACGGTCATGGACTCGGCGGACAGCGCCTCCGCCATCCAGCAGTGCAAGGAACGGCTCAAAATCGGCAAGGGCGACCGCTCGTTCCCCAAGACGCAGACCATCATCGGCCTCCTCAGCAAGGCCCGGAACAAGGAAATTTCCATCGGAGACGTGCTCCAGCGCGACGCGCAGCACCTGCTGCCCCACGCCGACGCGCTGGAAAGCATCGGAGAGGCATACCGGGGCTACCGCCGCCAGCACGGGCTGCTCGACTACGACGACCTGCTGTTCGAGCTTGAGGATCTGCTCAAAGGCGATCCCGAAACGGGGCGCGAAGGGCTTGCCGGGCGGTTCCGGGAGCGCTACCGCTACATCATGGTGGACGAGTATCAGGACACCAACCGCGTTCAGGCCCGGCTGGTGCGGCTCCTCGCCGGGGAAGCGGGCAACGTCATGGCCGTGGGCGACGACGCCCAGTCCATCTATGCCTTCCGAGGCGCGGACGTCCGCAATATCCTCGACTTCCCCAAGCTGTTCCCCGGAACGCGGGTCATCCGGCTTGAGGAGAACTACCGCTCCACCCAGCCCGTGCTCGACGTCGCCAACGCGGTGCTGGCCCCGGCCTCCGAGGGCTTCCGCAAAAACCTGTTCACGACCAGGGAAAACACGCCCCAAACGCCCCGCGTGCGCCTCGTCCGCCCCATGAGCGATCTGACGCAGGCCAATGTGGTGGCGGCGCGCGTGGAAGAGCTGCTTGACCGCTATCAGGCGAAGGAAATCGCCGTGCTGTTCCGCGCGGGCTACCAGTCCTACCACCTTGAGGTCGCGCTCTCCAAGCGCGGCGTCAAATTCCGCAAATACGGCGGGCTGCGCTATGCGGAAGCCGTACACGTCAAGGACGTGGTGGCGTTCGTGCGGCTGGCGATCAACCCGCTGGACATGCCCTCCTTCGAGCGCGTGGCGGGGCTGTCCAAGGGCGTGGGGACCAAAACCGCCGAAAAAATCTATCATGTCGCCGCACAGGGCGATTTCGACGCGCTGCGCAAAGCCTGCACCAAATATCCGGATCTGTGGTCGGACATGCTGCTGCTCGACAAGCTGCGCCAGCACAACCTGACGCCCGCCGCGCTTATCGAAATGGTCATTGAGCACTACACGCCCCGCCTTCAGGCCATCTTCCCCGACGACTGGCCCCGCCGTCAGCAGGGCCTTTCGGAACTCGCGCACATCGCCTCGGCCTACACCGATCTCGAACAGTTCGTGGCGGATCTGTCGCTGGAAACGCCGGAGGACGAGGCCGACGAGTTCGATGAGGCGGGCCGGGTGGTGCTTTCCACCATCCACTCGTCAAAGGGGCTGGAGTGGGACGCCGTCATCCTGCTCGATCTGGTCGAGGATCGCTTCCCCTCGCGCCACGCGCTGGTGCGGCCCGAAGACTTCGAGGAGGAACGCCGCCTCATGTACGTCGCCTGCACCCGCGCCCGCGAGGATTTGGAACTGTTCGTGCCCGCCACGCTCTACAGCCGTCAGAACGGCGGCAATGAGCCCGCGACGCCGAGCCCCTTCGTGCGCGAACTGCCGTTCAGCGCCCTTGAGGAGTGGCAGGAGGGCTACACGGGCCGCATCTCCAAGCGCAGCGCATCCTTTGCCGGAGATCCCGCCTTTTCGCGGCCTTCTCCGGGCATTCCCCGCGAACTGGCCACCCCCAACGCCGGGCGCGTCAAAGGCGTGTTCCCGCCCCCGGTCATCCCAGAGGCCAAAAACGATAAGGCCGCATCCAAGGGCGGCGCGGGGTGCGGCTATTGCCGGCACAAGGTATTCGGGCGCGGCAAGATCGTGGAACAGCTTCCGCCCGACAAATGCCGGGTCAACTTCCCCGGCTTCGGGCTCAAGGTCATTCTCAGCGCGTTTCTGACTCTGGAGGAATAAATGTCCGATCTCGTTTCCGAGGATCACATCCTCGCCCGCATCGCCTCGCATTTCCCCAACGAAGGGCCGGACGTGCTGCTTGGGCGCGGCGACGACTGCGCCGTGCTCGGCGTTTCCGGGCCGCTGTGCGTGAGCACGGATCTGTTCATGGAGGACGTGCATTTCCGGCGCTCCTATTTCACGCCGGAAGACATCGGCTGGAAGGCCCTTGCCGTCAACCTGAGCGATCTCGCCGCCGACGGGGCGCGGCCGATGGGGTTCACGGTGGGCCTGTCCCTGCCGCCCGATGCGGATATGGCCCTTGTGGACGGCCTGTGCGCGGGCATGGCCGAGCTGGCGGCCCAGGCTTCCGTGCCGCTCGTGGGCGGCGACCTCTCCCGCGCCGACAAGCTCCACCTCTGCCTGACGGTATTCGGGCAGGCGGAAAAGACGCTCCTGCGCGGCGAGGCGCAGCCCGGCGACGTTATTTTCCTCATCGGCAGGACGGGCCTTGCACGCGCCGGTTTGATGCTTTTTGAGGAGCAGGGCCGTGCCGCCCTCAACGGGTGGCCCATCCCCTGCGAGGCGCACCTGCGCCCCGCCCCGCGCCTCAAGGAAGGCATGCGCCTGTCGCGCCTTGCGGCGGACTGGGGACGCGAGAAAGGCGATCCCGCCTGCGGGCGGCTTGGGCTCATGGATCTTTCCGACGGCCTCGCCCGCGATCTGCCCCGGCTGGTCGGGCCGGGCATGGGCGCGGACATCGGCATGCCCATGCCGCACACGGAAATCCTCCGCTTCATGCGTTCCCGCAGCGAGGCCGATCCCGTCGCCGCAGCCAAGCGGCACGCCTTCCTCGGCGGCGAGGACTACGCGCTCATCGGGACGTGCTCGCCCGAACTTGCCGTACACGTCATGGTCGCCAACGCCGAGACCACCATGCTCGGCAAAGTCACCGAAGGCGGCGTGATCCGCGTTGACGGCGTCCCCGTGTCCGGCGGGTTTGATCATTTCGCGGGCTAGAGTAAATGGCTTTGGGGGAGATTGGGGAAGGGAGGGAAAACTTTTCTGAAGAAAAGCTTTTCCCTCCCTTCCCCAAACCCCATCCCTCCCTTTCCAAAGACTTTTGCGCTTATCGAATCCCTGTCCGCAGGCTTTTCCAGTGTCATGTTTTTAGGGGTGGGAAA
>URTO01000280.1 GCA_900550745.1 uncultured Desulfovibrio sp.
TAGTCGCGATGACCAAACGGAAGTTCGTCAAAAGCTGGGTTGCGAGCTTGATGGAAGGTGTAGTCGTCATTGTTTATAGACTCCGAGCCAGCCGAATGCGGAAGGCGTTGGGTAGATGGTGTCTTGGGCAGGCGCACCGGGCATCCGATGCGCCTGCGTATTGGCTAAAACAAGCCGATGCCGCACAGCACAATGTCGATCAACTTGATGCCGGCAAAGGGGATGAGCACGCCGCCGAGCCCGTAAACCAGCAGGTTATGCCGCAGGACGCTGTCAGCCCGCATCGGACGGTACTTCACGCCCTTGATGGCGATGGGGATCAGCAGCGGGATGATGATCGCATTGAAGATCAGGGCAGAGAGGATAGCGCTCTGCGGAGTGCCGAGGCCCATGATGTTCAAGGCGGACAACTGCGGGATGGCGAGCATGAACATGGCCGGGATAATGGCGAAGTACTTCGCCACATCGTTGGCGATGGAGAAGGTCGTCAGCGCGCCGCGGGTCATGATGAGCTGCTTGCCGATTTCGATGACTTCGATGAGCTTGGTCGGGTCGCTGTCAAGGTCAACCATGTTGCCAGCTTCTTTGGCGGCCTGCGTACCGGAGTTCATGGCCACGCCTATATCTGCCTGGGCCAGAGCGGGCGCGTCGTTGGTGCCGTCGCCCATCATGGCGATCAGATGGCCGGAAGCCTGCTCCTTACGGATATAGGCCAGCTTGTCCTCAGGCCGAGCCTCGGCGATGAAGTCATCCACGCCCGCCTGCTTGGCTATGGCCGAAGCGGTCAGCGGGTTGTCGCCGGTCACCATGACGATGCGGATACCCATAGCCCGCAGACGGGCAAAGCGTTCCTTGATGCCGGGCTTGAGCACGTCGGCCAACGCGACAACGCCGAGCACACGTTCGTTGCGAATGACCACAATGGGGGTGCTCCCCTGGCTGGCGATGTCGTCAACGGTTTTGCCGAGCCCTTCGGGAAGCGAAGCGTTCATCCGTTTGACGCAGTTGCAAATGGAATCCGAAGCCCCCTTACGGTAAAGGGTGCCGTCAGGCAGTTCCAGACCGCTGAGGCGGGACTGCGCGGTGAAGGGAATCACCTTGGAGTCAGGCACTTCATGCGGAGCCGAAGCGCCGAGGACTTTACGCGCCAGCTCTACGATGGACTTCCCTTCCGGGGTGGCATCCCCGAAGGAGGCGAACATAGCCGCTTCAGCCAGTTCAGCCTCGCTCACGCCCTGCACAGGGTGAAAGCTCATGGCATGGCGGTTCCCCATCGTGATCGTACCGGTCTTGTCAAGAAGCAGGGTATCGATGTCACCGGCCAGTTCCACAGCCTTACCGCTCTTCGCCAGCACGTTGGCGGCGAGGGCGCGGTCCATGCCGGCCAGCCCGATGGCGGCCAGCAGCGCGCCGATGGTGGTCGGGATAAGGCACACGAGGAGCGCGATCAGCGTCGGGATGGGCAGCTCGACATCAAAGTAGAGCCCCATCGGATACAGCGTCCCGGTCACAAGCAGGAAGGCGAGGGTCAGCCCGGCGAGGGTAACGGTCAACGCGCATTCGTTGGGGGTCTTCTGGCGCACGGCGCCTTCGACCAGCGCGATCATGCGGTCAAGGAAGGAATCGCCGGGCGCGGCAGTGATGCGGACGGTGATCGAGTCGGACAGTACGCGGGTGCCGCCGGTAACGCCGGAACGGTCGCCGCCGGCCTCGCGGACCACGGGCGCGGATTCGCCGGTGATGGCGGATTCATCCACGCTGGCCGCGCCTTCCACCACTTCGCCGTCGGTGGGGATAAATTCCCCAGCGCTGACAACCACGAGGTCGCCCTGCTTGAGCATGTCGGACATGACCTCAACGGGCTTTCCGTCCACAAGCTTCTTGGCGACGGTCTTGGAACGGGTACGCTTCAGGGTGTTGGCCTGCGCCTTGCCGCGGGCCTCCGCCAGCGCCTCGGCAAAATTGGCGAACAGCACCGTAGCCCACAGGATGACGGTCACCGCCAGCGTATAGGCCATGGAAGGGCTGCTGCCCAGCGCATCCATCACAAAGGTCAGGGTCGTCAGCAGCGCGCCGATTTCCGTCACGAACATGACGGGGTTACGCATCATAATCTTCGGGTTAAGCATGGCGAAGGACCGGAAAAAGGCGATCCTGACCAGTTCGCCCTCAAACAGGGAGGGGCGGCGGCTCGCTTGGCGATCCCTTAATACACTCGTAACATTCATATGTTCCATTCCTTATGTACGATCAGAGAATCAGTTCGCGGCAATGCCGGCAACATTGACAAGGTGGTCGGCGATGGGGCCGAGCACGGCGGCGGGCATGAAGAGCAGCGCGCCGACGAAGAGCACGCAGCCGAACAGCACGCAGCCGAACAACGGGGTATCCGTGCGCAGGGTACCGGCAGTTTCGGGGCTGGCCTTCTTGGAGGCCAGGGAGCCCACGATGGCCATGGGGAATACAATGGGGATGAAGCGGTTAAGCAGCATCACGAGGCCGGTAGCCACGTTCCACGGCACGGTGTTGTCGCCAAGCCCCTCAAAGCCGGAACCGTTGTTGGCCGACGAGGAGGTGAACTCGTACAGGATTTCCGAAAAGCCGTGGAAGCCGCTGTTCAGGACGGTCTCCGTGCCCCACGAGGTAGCGGCGAACAGGGCCGTGCCGCCAAGGATGAACAGCGGGTGGGCCAGTACGCCAAGAAGGGCGAACTTCATTTCGCGGGTTTCCACTTTCTTGCCCAGATATTCGGGAGTACGCCCCACCATCATGCCGCTGATGAACACGCCGATGACGATGTACAGGAACATGTTGACAAAACCGACGCCCACGCCGCCGAAAGTGGTGTTCAGCCACATGCCGACCATAGGCACGAGCCCGGCCAGAGGGTTGAGGCTGTCGTGCATGCAGTTGACCGAACCGTTGCTGGAGCAGGTCGTGAACACGCTGTACGTCGGCCCGGCGGATACGCCGAAGCGCAGTTCCTTCCCTTCAAGGTTGGAGCTTTCCGCCACAGGCAGATCATGGAACGCGGCGGAAGGAGCGCTCTCGAAATAGACGGAGAAGCCGATTTTAAGGATCATGAAGGCGAGCATGACGGCGAAAATGACGGCGGCATGCTTCATACGCTTGGTGATACGGCCGAACATCCACACGCACCCCATCGGGATCACGACGAGGCACATCGTTTCGATCATGTTGGTGAAGAAGTTGGCGTTTTCAAAAGGATGCGTGCCGTTGGGGCCGAAGAAGCCGCCCCCGTTGGTGCCGAGGTCCTTAATGGTCAGGAAAGCAGCCACGGGGCCACGGGCGATGGTCTGCTTCGCCCCTTCCAAGGTGGTGGCCACGACAGACCCATCAAACGTCATGACAAGGCCGCCGAGCACCAGCATGGTGGCCGTGATCACGCAAATGGGGATCAGCACGAGGAAGGTGGAGCGCATCAAATCCATGTAGAAGTTGCCGAACACGGTTTTTCCGCTCAACCCACGGGCAATGGCCGTAAGAACACAAAGGCCGGTTGCGGGCGTGACATACTGAAGCCACATGATGCTGAACAGTTGGGAAAAATAGCTGAGAGCCTGTTCCCCAGAGTAATGCTGCAGGTTGGTATTCGAGGTAAACGAGGCGACCGTGTTGAAGATCAGGCTCGGTTCCAGAACCCCCTTGCCGTCGGGGTTGAGCGGCAGCACCTGCTGCAGGCCCAGAATGATGAACGCTACCGTAAAGATGATCGTATTGAACAGCAGCATGGAAAACGTGTATTGTTTCCAATCCTGCTCC
>URTO01000281.1 GCA_900550745.1 uncultured Desulfovibrio sp.
GAAGGTTTCTCCTATTTCATGCCGGTGAGCAGCGTGGCCGTGTACGGCGGTAATGACGGAGTGCTTTTCGAGCAGCATGAGCGTGATGAGCGCCGAAGCCACAAAGAGGGCGGCGGAACCGATGATGCGTTCCGTCATGCTGTGGGCGGACGCGCCGAGAACCATCAGCGTACCGATGCTGGCGGGCCCCATGCAGATGGGGATGGCGAGCGGAACCACGCTGATGTCCTCGTCAGGGCTGTCGGGGGTGTGCGACTCGCGCTGTTCACCCATGAGGGCCACGGACGTCAGGAACAGGAGCGCACCGGCGCCGATGCGGAAGGCGTCCAGCGTGAAGCCGAATACGCTGAACAGCGATTCGCCGAAAAAGTACAGCACCGTCCCCACAATGAAGACCGCTACCCCTGTCCGCAGAGCCGTGCGGCGCTTGCGGCGTCCGCCGTAGGTCTGCGTTCCGCTCAGAAAGGCGCTCAGGGCCGCGGGGGGCGTCAGCAGGGCGAAAAGCTTGATGACCGAACTGAAAAAATCTCCGATACTGTAATCCATACGTCTTCTCACTACCCCGCAAAGCGGTTATTGAATGCGCGGGGGATCGCTCGCACCGGGCGCATTTCTTGATTGGTTGTTCAATGAGCCGGGCCACCATACAAGGAACGTGGGATAGTTCAAGAGCTTTTTTTAGGGTTCAAGGGCAACACGCTGGGTTTTCAGCTTTTTTTGTTCAGAGAAAATCAGCGGCTTTTCCGGCCGTCCTTTCCGGGCGGCGGAGGCTTGCAACACAAGGGCCCGGAGGCCCGGATTCAGGAGATGTCCATGCCTCAGCGATACATTGATACCACGCTGTTCGACCTGTTTAAAGTGGGGCCTGGGCCGTCCAGTTCCCACACCATCGGCCCCATGAAGGCCGGACATCACTTTGCGGAAGCCTGCACCGGGCTGCCGCGTGATCTGCTGGTGCGCGCCGTGCGCTTCCGGGTGCGCTTGTACGGTTCCCTCAGCGCCACGGGCACGGGTCACGGGACGGACGCCGCCGTCGTCGCGGGCCTGCTTGGTACGGCCCCGGAAAGCTGCCCCGCCGGTCTGCTGCAGGAGCTTATGGATGATCCCCATACGCGCCGGAAACGTCCGCTCGGTGACGGGCAGGCGTCGGTTTGCGTCGATGACGTGAGCCATGACTCGATCATCCATGATTTCCCCTACAGCAACACGCTGGTAATCGAGCTTGTGGATGCCGAAGACAACGTGCTGCATTCGCAGGAGTATTACTCCGTGGGCGGCGGGTTCATCCAGTGGAAGGGCTGGGAACCGCCCGTTCTTGGGGAACCTGTCCACCGCTATTCGACCATGACCGAATTGCGCGCCATTGTGAAGGAAAAAGGCCTCAACATTTACGAGATCATCCTTGACAACGAGATGGCGATCACCGGGGCGTCGCGTCCGAGCATCATCCATTCCTTAAACCAAATCATCGATCATATGGAGAGCAGCGTCCGGCGCGGGCTGGACAGCGAAGGCCAGCTTCCGGGGCCGCTCAAGGTGCAGCGCAAGGCCCGCATGCTGTGGCAGCAGGCTTCCCGGATGCACTCCTCGCCGGATCAGTTCCTGACCCGGATCAATGCCTATGCCTTTGCCACGGCAGAGGAAAATGCCTCCGGCGGCGTCATCGTCACAGCGCCGACCTGCGGTTCCGCCGGGGTCATGCCCGCGCTGGTGTATGCCCTGCGGCATGAAATGTTCATCGGCGATCGCGCCATCCGTGAAGCGTTCCTCGCGTCGGCTGCGGTCGGCTTCATCGCCAAGCACAACGCGAGCATCGCCGGGGCCGAAGTGGGCTGTCAGGGCGAGATCGGCGTGGCGTCCGCAATGGCGGCGGCGTTCGTGGCGGATGCGCGCGGCTACCGATCCCGTGTGACCGAAAACGCGGCTGAGGTCGCGCTGGAACACCATCTTGGCATCACATGCGACCCTGTGCAGGGATATGTGCAGATCCCCTGTATCGAGCGGAACGCTATGGGCGCGATCAAGGCGTACAATGCGGCTGTGATCACTTCAGGCACGGACCCTTATTCACAGCGGGTTTCGCTTGATGCCGCAATTGCGGCAATGGCCGAGACGGGGCGCGAAATGAGCTGTAAATTCAAGGAAACCTCGCTCGGCGGATTGGCCGTAAGTATGGTAGCCTGTTGACAGGGGCCCGGAAGCGGGTTACTGATTGCCTCTTTCACAATGCACTATGCCGGGTTTTTTCCCCTCTGGACAAATATGCTTTCGGGCTTAGAGTTATGAGATTGGAAGAAGCCCGTCTTTTTTGGAGGCTGCACTATGGCACGCATCACCGTTGAAGACTGTCAGGAACGCGTCGAAAACCGGTTTCTCCTCGTACAGATGGCGATCAAACGCGTGCGGCAGTACCGTGAAGGCTACGAGCCTCTGGTCGAGTCGCGCAACAAGGAAGCCGTGACCGCGCTGCGTGAAATCGCCGCCGGAAAGGTCTTCCCTGAGGATATGTCCCAGTATCGTATGCCCGTAGGCGAAACGCAACTTGACATGGACGACTAAGCCCCTTTTGTCTGGAAAGATTTGAACCGCTATGGCCCAACGCGATTACTATGAAGTTCTCGGTGTAGCCCGCGATGCGTCGGAAGACGAAATCAAGCGGGCTTACCGCAAGATGGCACTGCAAAACCACCCTGACCACAATCCCGACAACCCCGAAGCCGAACAGCGTTTCAAAGAGGCCGCCGAAGCCTACGAAGTGCTGCGCGATCCGGAACGCCGGGCGAGGTACGATCAGTTCGGTCACGCCGGTGTCGGCAACAACGGCGACTTCGGAGGCTTTGGGTCCGCCGAAGATATTTTCGCCCATTTCGGCGATATCTTTGGGGATATGTTCGGGTTCAGCATGGGCGGCACGCGCCGCGGCGGACCTCGCCCCACGGCGGGCGCGGATCTGCGCTATAATCTGAACATCACCTTCGCGCAGGCGGCGAGGGGTGCGGAAATCACCCTGAACATCCCCCGGATGACCACCTGTGGGGAATGCCACGGCACGGGCGCCGCGCCGGGGACATCCCGCGAAACCTGCCGCCAGTGCGGCGGCTCCGGTCAGGTTCGGAATTCGCAGGGCTTTTTCCAGTTCGTGGTTCCCTGTCCGGCCTGCCACGGTGAGGGATACACCATCTCCAAGCCCTGCCCCAAATGCCGGGGCAAGGGGCAGGTGCAGGAAACCCGCGAGCTTTCGGTTCGTGTCCCTGCCGGTGTGGACACCGGAACCCGTCTCCGCCTTCGCAATGAAGGCGAAGCCGGAACCAACGGCGGCCCCAACGGTGACCTGTACGTGTTCATTACGGTGGACGAGGACAAGACGTTCCGCCGTCAGGGGCAGGATCTTGTCCTGACGCGGGAGATCTCCTTTGTGAAGGCCGCCCTTGGGCATACCATGACGGTTCCCGGCCTTGACGGTGATCTGGAGCTCAAGATTGCCAAAGGCACGCAGAGCGGGACTGTGCTCCGCCTGCCCGGCAAGGGGCTGCCCTATCTCAACCAAAAGCGCAACGGCGACTTGTTGGTTGAGATCCTCGTGAAGACGCCGACCAATCTTTCCGCGCGTCAGGAAGAGCTGCTCCGCGAGTTTGAATCAAGCGCTGAGGAGTCCATCGGCGACAAGATCATCAAGGGCGTCGAGAACCTTCTTGGCGGCAAGGGCAAGAAAAAGAAGAAGTAAATATTGAGGGGGGGGGGGGGGGGGGAAGAGGGCAGAAGTACAGCAAGAGGCCGGCCAT
>URTO01000282.1 GCA_900550745.1 uncultured Desulfovibrio sp.
CCGTGCTGGCAGAATACGTTCAGGATTTTGTCTACGTTTCCCCGTTTTTTACTGCGGGGAGCTTGCCTTCGAGGAACGCCTGCACCGCCAAGCCGACGGTGGGATAATTGCCCGCATAGTAGACGGAAACGCCAGCCTGCTGGAAGCCCATGAGCGGACGCATGCCCATGCCGCCGGCGAGGAGCGCGGTTACGCCGTGGGAGGCGAGGTGCTGCACGGGGGCGAGGCAGCCGCCCTGCTGGTGGGGCACGTTGGGCAGGGTGCCCACGGATTTGATCGCGCCGTCCTCGATCTGCACGATGGTGTAGATGTCGCAGTGGCCGAAATGCATGCCCATGCCGGCTTCAAGGCCGCCGGGAAGTGCGGAAGGGATGGCGAGGGTAGACGTGCTCATTGGAATGACTCCTGTTGGTTAAAGTATTGGCAAACGCCGCTGCCGCAGGGCGGATCAGCCGCGTTTTCGAGGTGCGTAAGCCAGTTCGCGGATACTGCCCCAGATGGCGGAGAGCGTGGACGCGAGCGGCGAATCCGTCTCGGTCAGCGCCTTGCGCCGGATCATGGCTCCCGTTACCGCCGGATCAAAGGGCAGGGCCCCCACGACGGTGTAGCCCCTGTCGTCGGCAAGCCGGGTAATGGCCTGCACTTCCTCATGGTTGAGATCCGCTTTGTTGATGAGGACCGCGACCGGGATGCGGAAGTGGTCGCACAGGGCCGCGACGCGCTCAAAGTCGTGACGGCCCGAAGGCGTGGGCTCCACCACCGCCACGGCAAGGTTCGCCCCGGAGAGCGAGCTGATGACCGGGCATCCCACGCCCGGCGAGCCGTCGCAGATGACGAGATCAAGCCCTTGCCGTTTGGCGAGCTCGCGGGCCTGCTGCTTGAGAAGGGTCACGAGCCGCCCGGAATTTTCCTGTCCGGGGTAGAGCTGCGCGTGGACGAACGGGCCGAAGCGCGTGTCGCTGACATACCACTCGCCGCACTCCTTTTCGGGGAAGACGATGGCCTTGGCCGGGCACAGCGCCACGCACACGCCGCACCCCTCACAGCGCAGGGGATCGATGCCGTAGACGTCGCCGGCCTTTTTCACCGCATCAAAGCGGCAGTGCTCGAAACAGATTCCGCAGCGGCGGCAGGCATCCCTGTCGATGACGGCTTCGTTGCCGGAGACGAACGCCTCACGGGTGTGGATCTGCGGATCAAGCAGGATGTGCATGTCGGGGGCGTCCACGTCGAGATCGCAGACGACCTTGTTTTGGGACAGATGGGCAAGGCTTGCGCAGACGGACGTTTTGCCCGTGCCGCCCTTGCCGCTGATGACGACGATCTCACGCATGGCAGGCTCCTTCGGCGAACGTCAGCACGGCATCGCGCAGGGATTCAAACCGCGCCCGCCATTCCGGCGAGGCTGCCGCAATGAGGCGTCCCTTCGCATACGTTTCGGCGGCGGCGCGATCAAAGGGCAGCTCGCCGAGCAAAGGCAGGCCCCGTTCCGCGCAATACGCGCGCAGCGCGCCGTCCCCCTCGGCATTGCCCGGCATGGCGGCCCGGTTCATGATCACGGCCACGGGCTTGCTGATTTGCCGGAAAGCCTGATGCGCCAGCCGGAAATCGTGGAACCCGAACGGCGTCGGCTCGGCCACCAGCAGGACGGCATCGGCGTCGAGGCCCACGGTCATGGCGGGACAGCTTACGCCGGGGGGCGAATCGATGAGGGCGTCGGCGGGGATCGCCGTGAGCATCAGATCCAGTTTTTTGCGCAGGGCGCGCAGGAGCGGCGGGGTCATGGCTTCCCCGATGCGGGAGCGGCCCATGAGGAAGCGTCCCCGGCCTTCCAGCACAGTCCCCTGTTCCAGCGCGCCGAGTTCACGGCTGCCCGGCGTAAGGGCTTGGGAGGGGCAAACGGCGAAACAGCCGCCGCAGCCGTGGCACATATCCGTAAAGATCGTGAGGCGCGAGGCGAACTGGGCGATGGCCTTGTAGCGGCAGATGGTGCGGCAGGCCCCGCACAGGGTACAGCGTTCGGGATCGAGGACGGGGACTTCCAGCCCCACGGTCTCCGACTCTTCCACGGCGGGGGGCAGGAACAGGTGCAGGTTCGGGGCCTCCACGTCCGTGTCCACGGCGACGAAGGGGCGGGCCCATACCGACGCGAGCGAGGCCGTAACCGTGGTTTTGCCCGCGCCGCCCTTGCCGCTGGCGATGGCGATACGCATGGCGGGCCTACTTGTTGGGCGCGTCGGCAAAGGGCGCGTCCCCGCTCTTGAATTTTTCCACGGCCTCACGGACGGTCATACCTTCCAGATCCTGACAGACCTTGATTCCGGCGGCCTTGAGCGCCTCAAAAGCCTTGGGGCCGACGTAGCCGCTGAGGACCACATCCACGCCCGCGGCGGACATGCGTTCGGCGGTTTCAATGCCCGCACCCTGCGCCATAGTCTGGGAGGCCCCGTTGTCGAGGTAAGAGGTTTCCATCGTTTCGGGAACCACGATGACGAAGCCGCCCGCGCGTCCGAAACGCGGGTCCACCATATCGTCGAGCGAAGGGCCTTCGCTGGAAACGGCAACTTTCTGCATGTGAAACTCCTTGTGAGGCGTATCCGCCTCGGCTTGTGTCGGCAGGACGGCGTAAGTCCCGCCTTCAATGCACAGGGCCCGTCCGTTGACGAGCGCATCGGCTACGGCTCGGCGGGCTTCGGCCAGCGTACGGCCGAAGGTGTGGCGTGAAATACGCATCCGTTCGGCGCCTTCCCCTGTGGTGAGCCCTTCCAGATCGGCAAGGCGCAAGGCTTCCAGGCCTTCCACGGTCAACAGCGTTTCCGTGAGTTCGGTCATGGGTATCCCGCGCGGCTTAAAATACGTCACGTGGGGCTTGCGTTCGACGTAGCGACAATTTTTGGGCCTTGCCATGTGCATCTCCGAATAATGTTCAAATGAGCATAACTCAGAAAAAGGCCGTGTCAAGAAAAAGCCGTGGGGAAATCCTAAAAAAAGAGCCTGCCCCATTTTTTTGATGAAAGCGGAACCCTGACGGCAGGCCCCGAAAAGCGGCTTTTCAGGAAGGATCAAGGTCTTCCATGCCGTAACGCTTGGCAATGCGCGGCCGTTACTGCTGTAAGGAACAATGCCCGGCGGAGATCCGGGTAAGGTTCTGCTATGGAAAGGGAAAACATCAGCGTGGATATTATCGCCGTGCACGGACATGGGCATGTCGTTGTGATCAGCGGCATGGTTTTCGAGCTGGAGCCCGGCATGTCCGATCCGGCTATCCGCAAGATCGAGTGGGCGGCTGGGCAAGGGGCATTTGTTGGGAAGATGGCCGGGAAAATGCGGTATTCGGGAACGATGGCTACGAAGTGCATATCGCCCCGTCGGTTAAGGCGGTCGGCGAGGAGCAGAGGCGGGTCGAGGACAATGTGGCCATCCTTGACGCCGAACACCGCCGGAAGACCTGTGCCACGGTTAGGCGGCGGGCCAGCTTGTTGGGCCGGATCCGCGAAGTCGAGGAAAAATGGCCCATTCCACGCAAGCCATCCTTGCGGCGCAGTCCGTCGGAAAAGCCCCCGATGGCGAAGACATGCACCATTTCCTTTGGCTGTGTCCTAGGTCGTGTCGTCAGTTAGATATAATCTATTGAAATTATGAACTATTTTTTAAAGTCGCAAAAACTATTATTTTAATTATTTCAAATGATTATATATAAAATGACGCCACAGCCTAGAAATTGGTTGCTGCTTTTTTCCTTGACGTTCCAAAGGAATAACCAACCAAATG
>URTO01000283.1 GCA_900550745.1 uncultured Desulfovibrio sp.
TAGCTCTGCCTCGGAATGCGGGAGGGGAACCCTCTCCCGCCTGCGGATGTTCGGCGACAGCGGCACAGGCTGCTGTCGCCGTCCTGCGGCTGTTCCCCGCGGGTCTTGTCGAAACTTTCGGATAAGGCAGGCACTATGAGTCTGGATATGTTTCTCCAGCACTTCTTCAATGCCCTGACACTGGGTTCCCTGTATGGCCTGATAGCCATCGGGTATACGATGGTGTACGGGATATTGCGGCTGATCAACTTCGCCCACGGCGACATTCTCATGTTGGGGGCCTACTTCGTCTTTTACGGCACCACGACGTTCTTCCTGCCCTGGGGGGTGGCCGTGGTGGTGGCTATCCTCGCAGCCAGCGCCGTCGGCATCCTCGTGGATCGCATCGCCTATCGGCCCCTGCGCGATGCGCCGCGCATTTCGGCGCTCATCAGTGCCATCGCCGTGTCCTTCTTCATTGAAAGCCTTTCCGTGGTGCTCTTTTCCGGCCTCCCGCGCCCGGTGTTCCAACCGGAATGGCTCATGACGCCCATCAACTTCGGGCAACTGAAGCTCCTGCCGATCACGCTGGTCGTGCCTGTGGTCAGCTTCGTGCTCGTGCTTGGGCTTTTGTGGATCATCTACCGCACCAAGCCGGGGCTGGCCATGCGGGCCATCTCCAAGGACATCGAAACCACGCGCCTGCTCGGCGTGCGGGTAGACCGCATCATCGCGCTGGCCTTTGGGCTCGGCTCCGCTCTGGCGGCGGCATCGGGCATCATGTGGGCCCTGCGCTATCCGCAGATCAATCCTTACATGGGCATCTTCCCCGGCTTCAAGGCCTTCATCGCGGCGGTGCTCGGCGGCATCGGCTCCATCCAGGGCGCCATGATCGGCGGCCTGCTGCTCGGCTTCATCGAAATCATGACCGTGGCTTTCATGCCCAGCCTGTCCGGTTACCGTGACGCGTTCGCCTTCGTGGTGCTGGTGCTCGTGCTCCTCGTCAAGCCTACCGGCCTCTTCGGGCAGCGTTCGGAGGAAAAGATATGAAGACCTCCATGCGCAATCTGTTGCTCAACCTGCTTGTCATCGGCCTGCTGGCCCTGTTCCTCGTCTGGGCCGAAACCAACCTCGACGGCTACAAAGTCCAGATCCTCAACCTTATCGCCGTAAACGCCATCCTCGCGCTGTCCCTGAACCTTATCTACGGCTTCACCGGGATGTTCTCGCTCGGGCACGCCGGGTTCATGGCTATCGGGGCCTACGTTTCCGCCCTGTGCGTGCTCCCCGCCGCCCAGAAGGAAATGATGTGGATCCTTGAAGACATCATCTGGCCCTTCTCGGTCATCCACACGCCGTTCTGGTTCTCCGTCGTCGCCGGCGGCCTCGTAGCCGCGATCTTCGGGCTGTTCATCGCCATCCCGGTGCTGCGGCTCGGCGGCGACTACCTCGGCATCGCCACGCTCGGGTTCGCGGAAATCATCCGCGTGCTCATCGTGAACCTGACGCCCATCACCAACGGTTCCCTCGGCATCAAGGGCATCCCGTTCCATGCCTCGCTGCTGGTCAACTACGGGTGGCTGCTCATCACCCTGTATTGCATGGTCAAGCTCTTGAGCAGCAACTTCGGCAACATCTTCAAGGCAATACGCGACGATGAAATCGCCGCGAAGGTCATGGGCATCGACACGTTCAAGGCCAAGGTGCTCTCCTTCTGCCTCGGCGCGTTCTTCGCGGGCGTGGGCGGGGCGCTGCTCGGCAACCTCCTGACCACCATCGACCCGAAGATGTTCACTTTCCTCCTGACCTTCAACGTGCTCATGATCGTTGTGGCAGGCGGCCTCGGCTCCCTCACGGGCAGCATCCTCGGCAGCGCGGTCATCACCGTCCTGCTCGAATGGCTGCGCGCCGTGGAAGACCCCATCACCCTCGGCAACTTTGAAATCCCCGGCATCCCCGGCATGCGCATGGTCGTGTTCTCGCTGGTTCTTTTGTGCATCATCCTGTACCGCCGCGAAGGTATCATGGGTATGCGTGAAATCACTTGGGATGCCATCTTTGACTTCTTCTCCCGGAGGAAACGCGCATGACCTCCTTCGCACAGAACGGACTGCTGCTCGACGTGCAGCATGTGACCATGCGCTTCGGCGGGATCACGGCGGTCAACGATTTGTCCATGCAGATCCCCACGGGTTCCATCACCGGGCTCATCGGGCCCAACGGCGCGGGCAAGACCACGGCCTTTAACGTCATCAGCGGCTTCTACAACCCGCAGGAAGGCGACATCCTTTTCAAGGGCCGCAGCGTGAAGGGCTTCCCCCCGCACCGGATCTGCAGGGCGGGCATGGCCCGGACTTTCCAGAATATCCGGCTCTTCGGCAGCGAAACCGCGCTGGAAAACGTCATGGTCGGCTGCCAAGTCCGCCGCAAAAGCCAGTGGTGGATGCCCATCCTCAGCCTGCCCAACGCCCGGCGCGAGGAAGAGGAAATCCGCGAAAAGGCGAAGGGCCTCATCCACCGCCTCGCGCTCGATTCCTACATAAATGAAAAAGCGTCGAGCCTGCCCTACGGGGCGCAGCGGCGCCTTGAAATCGCCCGCGCGTTGGCGACCAGCCCGGATTTCCTGCTCCTCGACGAACCCGCGGCGGGGATGAACCCGCAGGAAAGCACCGAGCTCATGCGTTTCATCCGGCATATCCGCGACGAATTCGACCTGACCATCCTGCTCATCGAGCACGACATGAAAGTGGTCATGGGCGTGTGCCAGTACATCTGGGTGCTGGAATACGGCCAGCTCATCGCCGAGGGCGACCCGGACGCCATCCGCAACAACCCGAGGGTCATCGAAGCCTACCTCGGAGAGGACGTCAGCAACCATGCTTGAAATCAAGGATCTCCACGTCCACTACGGCGGCATCCATGCGGTGCAGGGCGTCAGCATGCGCATCCCGCAGGGCCAGATAGTCACGCTTATCGGCGCGAACGGCGCGGGGAAAAGCAGCGTCATCCGCTCCATCTCCGGCCTCGTGAAGGATACGAAGGGCGAAGTGCTGTTCACCCCGGTCGTCCGGGGCGGCAGTGGGCCCAAAACGGAACAGCTCCTCGGCAAATCCCCTGAGGACATCATCCGACGGGGCATCTCGGTAAGCCCGGAGGGCCGCCGCATCCTCCCCCACCTCACGGTTGAGGAAAACCTGATGCTCGGCGCGTACATCCGCAACGACAAGGAAGGGATCGAGCAGGACATCGATTGGGTCTACAACCTGTTCCCGCGGCTCAAAGAACGCAGTTGGCAGAAGGGCGGCACGCTCTCCGGCGGCGAACAGCAGATGCTCGCCGTGGGGCGCGCACTCATGAGCCGCCCGGATTTGGTGATGCTCGACGAGCCCTCGCTCGGCCTCGCCCCGCTTCTGGTGAAGGAAATCTTCGACATCATCCTGAAAATCAACGCCGAGGGCAAAACCGTACTGCTCGTGGAACAGAACGCCCTCGCGGCCCTGTCCATTGCGCATTATGCCTATGTGCTCGAAGTCGGCCGCGTCGTCGCCGAAGCCCCCGGACAGGAACTGCTCAAGGATCCTAAGGTCAAGGAAGCCTATCTCGGAGGGTGATCTGGCTTATATACCGGGAGATAATCCGCCCTCAATGGGGGATAGCTCAATAACAGCCGCCAGCGAGATGCATCCCCCGTACAAAGGAAGTTGTTTTTTTCCGTAAAAAGCGGATTAAACCTTGACAGAAAACACTCTAAAGCGTATCAACTCAAATTCGGAACGGGACGTTAACTCAGTA
>URTO01000284.1 GCA_900550745.1 uncultured Desulfovibrio sp.
TTATAGGGTTCCGGCATCGCATGTGGCCGTTTCATCTCCACAGCGCGGTGGGCATACAGCCTTTTTCCCAGTTTTCCCCTTGGCTGAACCCGTGGCTAAGGCATTTTGCCGGTTATTCCTTTGGGACTTCAGGGAAAAAGGCATCAGCGACTTTCTATGGCACAGCCATTTACAGAAACCGGGACTTCCGCTGTGCCGCACGTACCGCGCCGCAGACGGCTCCCTTTCCCCGGCCCTTGGAGGTATCCATGCCCCGTCCGCTGAACCGCTCCCAAGCCGTGCTCGTCACAGCCCTGCACGCCGCCGGACGCCCGCTCCTGACGCAGGAACTCGCCGTACTGGCTGGAAAGCCGCAAGAGGCCATCGCCTCTTTCCTTGAGCCGCTTCTCGGCGCAGGGCTCGTTGTACGGGCCGGCGGCCCGGACGCATGGGCCTGCCCCAGCCTTCCGGATGCCGTGCGGGACGGGCTCGCGCGCCTTGTCGCCCGGAACGCCTCGCCGGGCAGCCTCACACATGCGCTCGCGCGGCTCGGATCTCCTGATATGGCGCTCGACGACTGCACCGCCATTGCCGAGGCCATCGGCAAAGGGCTCGGCAAACGGCGTCCGGGCAGCATCATCTGCATGGAATGCGCGCTGCGCTTCCTGATCGCATGGGGCGAGCGCCACCTGCACGGCGCCGGAGGCGTGGAAAGCTGCCTGTACGGCAAGCTCGCCCTGACCTTCCAGAGCATGTGCATCCTCGCCAACCGCCACATCCCGCTGGCCTTCAGGCTCTCCTCCATCGCCTACGAACTCGCGGGGTACGGCGGCAACGAACGCTTCCGCCCCCTCATCGGCATCCTCAAAAACTACATGCGGCTGATCAGCCTGGAGCTTCCCGATGAGCCGTGGGACATCAGCGAAGTTGAGGTCGAATTCCTGCGCCTCAAGGACGCCTGCGAACAGGAGATGAAAAACCATATCGCCTGTTTCGCGGGCCTGCTTTACGCCATCAGCGGCGACTACCCGGATTCGCTGCGCAGCCATGTCCATCAGGGGGAGCCCGGCGACTGGCTCGACCGGATCGCCCTGTTCCATGCCATGAGCATCAGCCAGTCGGCCATGTACCTCGGCCGCTACACCCTCGCCGTCGGGACAGTGGAATCCGCCCGCCACTCCGCCGAGCTTGCCGGGGAAAAAACCTTCTCCCTGCTCTGGCTGACCCATCTCTGTTTCCTGCTGCTGCGCAAAGGCGATTGGGACGACGCGCTTAACCATCTGGACTTCCTCTTCTCCTGCACCCATCCGGTGGAGAATCCCAAGATCTTCTCCAGCACGGTACGCGGTCTGGCGCTCTACCACTACCTCAACGGGCGGCCCGGCGCCGCCTACCGCATCCTCCGCCGCGAAACCGAAAACGCCATCGCCGCGGGTTCGCCCCACTCCCCTTTTGTCGATCCCTATATTCTGGATATGCTGTATGATTTCGCAAAGGCGGGGTATCCCGACATTCCCCGCTACGCCTTCCGGGATACCCTCGAATCTTTTCTCCGCAGCCCCAACCGCCAGCGGCGCGGGGCGGCGCTCCGCGTCAAGGCCCTGTGCCTTCGGGACGGCAAAGCGGGCCGATGGGATGCGGAGGAAGCCGATCCCGTAAGCCTCCTCCGCCAAAGCATCGGCTGCCTCGCCCCTTCGCAGGATGTGCGGGAGTTGGCCCTGGCCCGCCACGAACTGGCGAACACGCTGGAAAGCCTCGGACGCCATGACGAGGCCCGCCCCCTCCGCATGCTGGTCTCGGAGTCCATAGGCCGGGCGTCCCACGCGGGCATGAGCCCCCTCGAAATCTCGATCCTCGCCACACGGGACAGGGACAGCGACGTCTTTTCGCCAGGCGTCCCCACTGTCGATACCCGCTTCTTGAAAGAAGAGCTCATGGATCGCTGCCACGACGCCTTCAATGACGTCCCCATCCGGCAGACGCTTGAGGACAACCTCCAGCGCATCGTCAACGTCGCCCAGCTCGAACTCAAGGCCGAACGCGCCGCGCTGTTCAGGCCCTCGGCGGGCGGGCACCCCATAGAATGCGCCGCCTCGGTGAACCTTACCCGGACGGAGCTGCAAAGCCCGTCCATGCGCGACCGGATTGCATGGGTTGCGGATTGCCTGAGCAAAAGGAAGGGGGATCGGGAACGGCGGGCGGTCTGCCTGTCCCTGAACGTCGGCGGGCGGCAGCCGTGGCTGCTGTATCTCGACACGCGGTTCGGGCCTGGCTTTCTGACGCAGCTCAAGAAAAGCGAACTCGGTGAACTGGCGCGGCTCTTCGCCGCGGAAGTGCGGACTGCGCTGCGCCTCGACGACATGCGGCAACAGGAAATCCATTGGCAAAACGCCAAGTTCAACGCCGTAACGCTCCAAAAAAACACGGGGGAAGCCCCCATCATCGGTGAAGGGCTGAAGCAGCTCGCCGCACAGGTGCGGCAGGTCGGCATGACGGATGCCGCCGTGCTGTTTTATGGGGAAACCGGGACGGGGAAGGACGTCTTCGCGCGGCAGCTCCACCTCTTCAGCCAGCGCAAGGGGCCCTTTGTGGCCGTCCATCCCGCCAGCACGCCCGAACAGCTCTTTGAAAGCGAATTCTTCGGGCACGAGAGAGGGGCCTTTACCGGGGCCACAAGCCAGAAAATCGGGTACGTTGAAATGGCCGACGGCGGAACCCTCTTCATCGACGAAGTGGGGGAAATGCCTCTGAGCATGCAGGTCAAGCTGCTGCGCGTGCTCCAGAACCAACGTTTCATGCGCGTGGGCGGCACGGCCGAAATCATATCCCGGTTCCGCCTCGTCGCCGCCACCAACCGCAATCTGCGCGACGAGGTCGCCAAAGGCCGCTTCCGTGAGGATCTGTTTTACCGCCTCTCCGTGGTGCCCCTGCGGGTTCCCCCGCTGCGGGAACGCCGCGAAGACATCATCGGGCTTGCGGAGGCGTTCGTGGAAACCTATTGCCAGCGTTACGGCAGGCCGCCCCTTCAGCTTACGGGTGCGGAACGGGCCTGCCTCCTGAACTACCCTTGGCCCGGCAACGTGCGGGAGCTCAAGAACATCATTGAGCGGGCGGTCATCCTGAACGCGCCCTTGCTCGAACTGGTGTCGCCCAGCCGATCAGCCGCCTCCGGCTCGGCTGCGGGGGCCTTCACCATTCCGGATTTTCCCACGATCCCGGAGCTTGAGGAGCGTTATCTGCGTTATGTGCTTGAACAGACGGGCGGGAAAGTCTGCGGGCCGGACGGCGCTGAAGCCCTGCTCCGCCTCAAGCGCTCGACCATCTACCTCAAACTGAAGAAATACGGGATCATCCCTTCCGACTTCATATAGTAAATGAAAACATGCTGTTGATAGATAGAGAGATAGAGAGAGTGGGGGGGGCGGTTCAAGCCGGGGTACCGCCTTGCCGCACATCCCAAAGCGCAGCCCTGCACAGCGGCCCGCCGGGGGAAAAGCCTTCCCTCCTTTTCTTAAAGACGCGGCAGAATCCGTACGCATCGGCCCGCAGGGAGGAAAGCCGCCTGCCGAACCCGCCTGTTGCGGAACAGGAAGCCCTTTGGCCCGATGGCGGGCCCCAATCCCGTAACCAGACGTTTTGGCGACGGACAGCAAGTCTACAGTAGTGCTCCGGGCTTTTTTCCGGTATTGTTGCCCTAGTGTCTTTGTACTGTATCCCTTTTGTTTGGCACATTTTTGAAAAGGCTGTGTTATAGAAAACGGTTGATGCTTTTTTCCTT
>URTO01000285.1 GCA_900550745.1 uncultured Desulfovibrio sp.
AGGACGTATGGATGAAGCTTATCGGCAACTGAGCAGACAACTTGGCTTGAGTGGGCAGATAGAGAAAAGAGAGAAACTTCTCAAGGTAAACAACCTTGCAATTGAGGGTAAGCCCGATGACCTCGTAATCAATACTCATGTTTGCAGAGGTAACTATCATTCTGCATACTTCAGCAGCGGTGCATATGATCCTGTTGCAGAGAAACTTTTCGGTGAAGAAAATGTCAACGCTTATTATCTTGAGTTTGACGATGAGCGTTCAGGCGGTTTTGAACCGTTAAAATATGTGAGTGGTGACAAAAAGGTTGTTCTCGGTCTTATCACAACAAAGTCACCTGTTCTTGAGGATAAGCAGACTGTAATCAATCGTATTCATGAGGCGGCAAAGTATATTCCGCTTGACAGATTGTATCTCAGTCCGCAGTGTGGTTTTGCATCATGCGAAATCGGTAATAAGCTTACCGAGGAAGAGCAGTGGGCGAAGCTTGCTCTTGTAAAAGAAATTGCAGAAGAAGTTTGGAAGTGATTATATATAAAAAAGCCGACACTTTTCGGAGTGTCGGCTTTTTATCTGTCATAAATCAGTCCTTGCGTTTTGAACTGAATTTGTATGATATAAGGTTGAGGACAAGGAAAAGTAAGATTGCACCGATTGAGTACATCATCATAAATGTGAAATCCACTTCGTTTCCGAAAAGGTTGAGGTTGGTTGCAAATGCCTTTTCCGCCTCTGTGGCAAACATTCCGTGGTCTGCTCCTGCGAGTGAGGTCGAAATATCGTTAATGCACGGGCTGACAAGCACATTTCTTATCATAGCCGCAATGTGCGAGCCGGGGATAAGATTTACAAATGTCTGAACTCCGTCCGAAAACTGGCTGACGGGAATGTATGCGCCGATTACAAAACCGATTGCAACCGAAATAAGTGTGTTGAATGCGGCATAGGCATACGTCGGAAAGCTGATCCATCAGGCACATTTCTAGGGACTTTCACAATGCCGGAAAAGGGCCGCCCTGCCCTTCCATGCTTTGCCGCAAGATTGCCTTCAGCTCCCGCAGAAGTTCCCGATCGACAACTTCACCAGTCCGGGGAGCCTCCACACGGCGGGAAGCCACGATGCCCTGCCCGGAGGCCATAACACAGACCTCGTCGCCGAGCAGCAGCGCCTCCTCCACATCGTGCGTCACAAGAACGATCCCCATGCCGATGCGCGCGTGCAACGCCATCAGCAATGACTGCATCTGCTCCCGCGTGATGGCGTCCAGCGCGGCGAAGGGCTCGTCCATGAGCAGCACAGGCGGCGACAGGGCCAATACCCGCGCGAGTGCGACCCGCTGTTTCTGGCCTCCGGAAAGTTCCGCCGGGATCTGCCCCTCCCGGCCAGAAAGCCCGGTCAGCGCCAGCATATCGAGAGCCCGCGCACGCCGGGCGTCAGGCGGGACGCCCGCGGCTTCAAGCCCGATCTCCACGTTTTCCAGCGCCGTCAGCCACGGAAACAGCGCAGGCTCCTGAAACACGACCGCCCGATCCGGGCCGGGGCCGCCGCAAGGCCTGCCTTCCAGCGTCACCGTACCGGCATCGGGGACATCGAACCCGGCAAGGATATTCAGCAATGTCGTCTTGCCGCATCCCGAAGCCCCGATCAGGGCCAATACGCCGCCACGGGGAACGGCGACTGAAACACCCGGCAGCACGAGGCGAGATCCTCCCCCCTTACGGAAGGATTTCCATATCCCGGAACAGGCGAAAAAAGGCGTCATTGCCGCCTCAGGCTCACTGAGGCCGCCGAAAGCGCCCGCACAAGCAACACGTCGCATAGCCACCCCACCAGCGCAATCAGGATAATGCCCGAAACCAGCAGATCCACGCGCCCCGCCAGCCGCGCATCCATGATCATGGCACCGAGGCCGTCCGGGACGCCCGTCAGCTCTCCGAGCACCAAATACGAAAAACTCATGCCGAGCGCCACCCGCAAACCCGTCCGCACCTGCGGCATGGCTGACGGAAGCACGACCCGGAAAAAAATGGCCCATCGCCCAAACCCAAGCATACGGCCCGCACGGATCAGCACAGGGGGCACTGAGGCCGCTCCCGCCGCCGCATTGAGGTAGGCTGGGAAAAAACCGGCCAGCGCGATCAAGAACACGGTGGCCCGGAAGCCGATGCCAAGCCACAGCAACGCCAGCGGCAGCCAACTTATGCCCGGAACGGCGCGTATCCCATTGATGATCGGTGAAAGCAGGCTCGCCAAGGCGGGAACCCGCCCCGAAGCCAAGCCCAGCGCCACGCCGGGGATCGCCGCCAACAGGTAGCCGCTCGCCACACGTCCGAGGCTTGCGGACACATCACCCCAGAAGCGCCCGGCATAAGCATCCGCATGGCCTTCCGATACCGCGCCCATATACGCGCACACCGTTTCCCACACCGTCCCCGGCGACGGCAGGAGATATTCCGGGGCAAGCCCGCTGGATGTTGCCGATTCCCAACAAACGAACAGGAGCAGCGGAAGGAGCCAAGGGAGGATGCGCCCCTTCAAACCCCACGCCCCGGCAAAGCGCCCGGAAGCCCTTAACGGGTTTCCACGCGGCGGCCCCTCCGGGCCTGCCCCCGCAGCACCCCGGCGCGGCTCCCCGGTGAAGCCTTTTGGGGCCGCCGGCACAGAAGGGGCCTCATGGGGCAATCCCCCCCAGCCTTCCGCCTCCCGCCCCATGCCCGCCGATCCTGCCTTCACGATGCCTTACTTGCCTTCGCGCAGGGCATCCACGAAGCGGCGATCCACCAGCGCGTCATAATCGGGTTCCCTCTTGATGATGCCCAGTTCCAGCATACGCTTGCCGAGGGCAGAAAGCTGCTTCATAAAGGCATCGTCCATGTCCCACACAAGCTCCATGTTGTCGGCGGCGTCACGCAGCACGTCAAGCTCCACGCCGAACATCTTCGATGCTGTTTCGAGCCAAAACGCCTTGTCGGACATGCATTGTTCGGTGGCCTTCCGGTGGGCGCGGATCATTTCCATCACGCGCTCCGGCTTTTCCTCCACAAAATCGCGCCGCACGATCATGCCGCTGTTGATGGCCCCGATGCCTTCCCCATAATACGGGTAAGCCAAAATTTCCCCGTAGCCCTGCCGCTTCGCCAGCGTGGGCAGAGGCTCGCCGGACAGGTAGGCGTCAATGTCCCCCCGGCTGAGGGCGGTTCCCATATCAAAGAAGTCGATGCGGACAAGCCTGGCGTCCCTATCGGGATTGAGCCCGGCGCGGGTGAGGGTCTCCCGCAGCAGGATTTCATGCATCGTACCGGGTACATAGCCGATTTTTTTGCCTTTCAGATCCGCGACGCTTTTGACGCCGCCGTCCTTCCTCACCACAAGCGCGGAGCACTTGTTGCCGAGCGAGGCGACGAGCACGATGGGTTCCCCGCGCGAGGCGGCCTGAATCGCCAGCGCCAGCGTAGTCCCGGTCATATCGAGGCTGCCCGCCAGCAAAGCGGCCTTCTGATCGCCCGGATTGGTGAACGGGTGAACCTTCACCGCTGCGCCGTCCGCAAACGGCGCATACAGGAACGGCTGGATGGTTTGGGCCGTTTTCCATGTGCCTACGTTCCACGTTTCCGCCGCCAGGGACGGCACGCACAGGGCCAGGGCCAGTACGAATGTCAGGAGCAGCTTCCATGAAATCGTCGCGTTCTATCCACAGCTCGCGGCTGAATTCGATGTTGTGGCTGCCCTCTTCTGGACGTTCC
>URTO01000286.1 GCA_900550745.1 uncultured Desulfovibrio sp.
CGCACTGTGGAGATAAAACAACCATAAACGATAACAGAGCCTTTCTCTTTATCAACCGTAAACTTGAACAGAGCCATTGCAAAAGCGAATATCTCCCGTTTTCAGGATCTTGATTTGCCGCCCCCGGTATGGGAAACTTCTGCCTCCTGAAAAACAATGGGGCTCCCCCTCTCAAAAAGGCCGACTCTTTGGGAAGGGAGGGGGTTCGGGGGAAGGCTCCCCCTTCTCCAGAAGGTTTTCCCTCCCCCGTCCAAGCCTTTCCCCGGAGTCTCGTTATGCGCAACCCAGTCCCCAGAATCGCCGCGATCCATGATATGTCGGGGTTCGGGCGCACCTCGCTGACGGTGGCGATCCCGATCCTCTCCTGCATGGGCATACAGGTCTGCCCGATGCCCACGGCGGTGCTCTCCACGCACACGGTGGAATTCACGGACTATACGCTGTGCGACCTCACCCCGGAACTGGGCGGCATCCTCGACCACTGGGAAAGGCTCGGCCTCCATTTCGACGGCGTATATTCCGGCTTCATGGCCTCCCCGGAACAGATGGATTCGGCAGCCCGGTGCATCCGCAACTGCCTTGCCCCCGGCGGGCTGGCGGTCGTGGACCCGGTGCTTGGGGACAACGGCATCCTTGATCCCACCATGACCCCGGAAATGGTGGAAAAAATGCGCTGGCTCATCTCCTGCGCCGACATCATCACCCCGAACATCACCGAAGTCGCCCTGCTCCTCGACGAGCCGTTCACGCCCCGGATCTCGCCTGAGGAAATCAAGGGCCGGCTGCGCCGCCTGTCCGCAATGGGGCCTCAAACCGTGGTCGCCACAAGCGTCCCCCTGCTGGAAGGCGGCAGGGACCCCGGACGCAATGCCTCGGTCATTGCCTACGAACGCAACGAAGACCGTTTTTGGCGCATTGACTGCGCCTACATCCCCGCCCACTACCCCGGCACGGGGGACACGTTCTCCAGCGTCCTCACGGGCAGCCTCATTCAGGGCGACAGCCTGTCCATCGCGCTGGATCGCGCCGTCCAGTTCGTCACCCTCGGCATCCGGGCCACATTCGGGCAAGGGCTGCCTTCGCGCGAAGGCATCCTGTTGGAACGCATCCTCGGCAGCCTGTTCGCGCCCGTCTCGGCCTGCAAATGCCGGCTCATGGACGGGGACGGCTGCCATACCCCGGCGGCCCCCTTTGAAGGCTGATATGGGCCCCGCCTTCCGTCCCAAAGGCGCACGATCGAAATCGCGGACGGCGGGACGCCCCGGACGCGAACGCCCCATCCGGTACGGCGGCATGGGGCAAAGGATATGCTGATGACTACGGAACAATGCGCCCAATGCCAACTGCCCATTGGCCTTTTCGATTCCGGCGTGGGCGGCCTGACCGTCCTTGACGCCATGCGCCGCCTCATGCCCGGCGAGGATTACCTGTTCCTCGGAGACACCGCCCGCGTGCCCTACGGGGCCAAGAGCCAGAAAACGATTGTCCGCTATTCCCTTCAGGCCGCCGCCAAGCTCATCGGCCAGCGCATCAAGCTGCTGGTCATCGCCTGCAACACGGCCACGGCCGCCGCGCTTCCCACCCTGCGCGAAACATGGCCCGACATGCCCATCATCGGCGTGATCGAGCCCGGTTCCCGCGCCGCCTGCGAAGCCTCGCCCTCCGGCGACATCGCGGTCATCGCCACCGAATCCACCATCCGCAGCGGGGCCTATGCCGAGGCCATCCTCCGCCGCCGCCCCGAAGTGCAGGTCCGCAGCCTCGCCTGCCCCCTGTTCGTGCCGCTGGCCGAAGAAGGCTGGTTCGACGGCCCCATCGCCGAGGGCGTGGTTTCACGCTACCTTGAGCCGCTGTTTAAGAAAGCGCCCGCGCCCGACTGCCTCGTGCTCGGCTGCACGCACTACCCCATGCTCGCCGCCGCCATCCGCAAGGTCGTCGGGCCGGAAGTCCATATCGTGGATTCCGCGGCGACCACGGCTGAAGTCGTCAAGCGCCGCCTCGCCGATGAAGGGCTGGCCCACCCGCAGGCCGGGCGCACGGGGCGCATCCGCTTTTTCATCACCGACGACCCGCAGCGGTTCACCCGCACGGGCAGCCTGTTCCTCAACATGACCATCACGGACAGCGACGTCCGGCTTGTGGATCTTGAAAACGTGCCCCTCCCCGACGCCGCCGAAACGCCAACACAAAGGAAACCATCATGAGTTACGCCCCCATTCCTATGGTTCCCGGCCCGGTCGCCCTGCATGAAGACGTCATCGCCGTCCTCGGCAGGGATTACGGATCGGGGCAGGTCGAATCCGATTTCCTGTGCCTTTACGACGCCGCCAGCCGCAGCATCGGCAAGCTCATGGGCACAAAGGACGATGTCGTCCTAATGACCGGCGAAGGCATGCTCGCCCTCTGGGGCGCGCTGAAAAGCTGCCTGAAACCCGGCGATCATGTGGTCAGCGTCGGTACCGGCGTCTTCGGGGACGGCATCGGCGAAATGGCCGAATCCTTCGGCTGCATCGTGGAAAAAGTATCCCTCCCTTATGATTGCAGCATCCGTGAAAGCGACCTCGCCGCCGTGGAGGAAGCCATCCGCCGCGTCAAGCCGGTCATGCTGACCGCCGTGCACTGCGAGACGCCGTCCGGCACCCTGAACCCCATCGGGCTGCTCGGCAAGCTCAAGAAGGATCTCGGCGTGCCGCTGTTCTATGTGGACACGGTGGCAGGGCTCGGCGGGGCACCCGTACACATGGACGAATGGAACGTCGACCTGATGCTCGGCGGCTCCCAGAAATGCCTGAGCTGCCCCCCAAGCATGAGCATGGTGGGCGTCAGCGACGCCGCGTGGGAACGCATGAAGGAAGTAAACTATCAGGGCTATGACGCCATCCTGCCCTTCCGCACCGTGCGCACGGACGGGCGCTGCCCCTACACCCCGAACTGGCACGGCGTGGCCGCGCTGTACGCCGGGACGCAGGCCATCTTCAAGGAAGGCATGGACGCCGCGTTTGCCCGCCACGAAGCGGTGGCGGCCCAATGCCGGGCGGGGCTGGCCGAACTCGGCATCAAGCTCTGGACGGCCCCCGACGCCGTCAACGCGCCGACCGTCACGGCGGCCATGATCCCCGACGGCTTTACGTGGCCGGAATGGAAAGAAGCCCTCCGCCGCCGCGGGCTGATCTGCACCGGCAGTTTCGGCCCGATGGACGGCAAGGTCTTCCGCCTCGGACACATGGGCACGCAAGCCCAGCCGTACCTCATGGAACAGGCCCTCGACGCCATCGCCGCCACGCTGAAAAAATAGCCGGTCGAGACAAAACGCATTGGGGGAGGGCCCAACCCTCCCCCGTCCGTACGTCTTGCCAAGCATCTTAAGGCGCATTCCACAAAGGGATATGATGGGGGCAGGGCCGTATGAAATGCCTTTCCTCAGTGAAGCCCTTTCAAAGAACCTTGCCGTAGGATATGATTGGCATTTTGCATAACATAGCAATTACACAAGCCTTTTCCTTTGAAAAAATATGGCTAAGGCGCTCCATTTTTTGGGCTGCGTCATAAAGAAATGCTTGATGCTGTATTTCTTGAAGTTCCAAAGGGATAACCGATAAAATACCCCTTAAGGCGCATTCCACAAAGGAATATAACGGGGCAGGGCCGTATGAAATGCCTTTCCTCAGCGAAGCCTTTTCAAAGGGCCCTGTCGTAGGACAGGGTTGGTATTTTGCATAACACAGCAATTATA
>URTO01000287.1 GCA_900550745.1 uncultured Desulfovibrio sp.
AAGCCTGAGAATGTTTGTTGTTATATAATATATTGAATTTAATTGTTATTTATACAATGACAAACGGATTTAAAAAGTCTAAGATGCGCGCACCTTATTGTAAGCGAAGGCTCAAAACCTGCTCGATTGCCGCGAACAGGCTTTTGCCAAGGAGGGTATTATGACGGAACTCACTCAATACGTATATGCCTTTGATAAGGCGAATGAACCCATTGCACGCGCTAAGGATGGGGATGAATTCTCATTCCGTACACTGGATTGTTATTCCGGCCAGGTTTGTACGGAAGAAGACATTGTAGGCGAATCGTTCAATTTCTCGCGTACCAATCCGGCGACGGGGCCGCTCTATGTGGAAGGGGCCATGCCCGGCGACGTGCTTGTTGTGGACGTGTTGTCCATTGAAGTGGCTGATAAGGGGGCCGTCACCACCATCCCGAATATCGGCCCGCTGTATGACCGCTGCGTGGATCGTACCCGTATTCTGTCCGTTAAGGACGGCAAAACGGAACTCGGCGGCCTGAGCATTCCGGTCAATCCCATGATCGGCGTCATGGGCGTTGCCCCGGCCGGGGAGCCCATTGCCTGCGGCTATGCGGGAAAGCATGGCGGCAACATGGACTCCAAGAAGCTGACCGCAGGCAGCCGGGTGTACCTGCCCGTACAGGTTGAAGGCGCACTGCTTCAGATGGGCGACATCCATGCCGTCATGGGCGACTGCGAACTGTGCGGCACGGGGCTTGAAATCGGCGGGGTCATCACCGTCCGCGTGAGCGTGCTCAAGGGCCGCAAGCTTGATTGGCCCGTCATTGAAACGGCCGATGCCTGGCATGTCGTGAGCGCCCGCAAGGACTATACCTCCGCGCTGATCGACGCCTCCGCGCAGATGCAGGAGCTTGTCTGCGCCGCCTACGGCCTCGATCCCACGGATGCCTACCTGTACCTGTCCCTTGAAGGCGACGTGTGCATCAATCAGGGATGCCAGCCTTGCCCTGTGGAAATTGTACTCCGCATTTCCGTGCCCAAGCGTGCCGATAAGCCGCTGCTGTAGAAACTGGGGAGGGGGACGTGAGCCCTCCTCCCGTAACGGCCTTCCTTTTCTCGTATGGAAGGGAAAGGGACAACCTCCAGCTTTCCGAAAGGGGAAAGTGGAGAGAAAACGAGAGGGAACGGCCTTACCCGAAAGGGCGGGCCGTTTTGCATAAGGGAAGCGGGGCATGCCCCTGTGCTTCTGGAGGGAAGCCCGTCCGGGGAGGGAGTCCGCGGGCGGACGCTTCGGCGTGTTTGCTTCGTGCCGCAAGCGTTGAGTCAATATTTGTGGAGGTTACAATGGCTGAAGAAAAAGGGTCCGTAGAACAATTCGGGTACAGGCAGGAACTGCACCGTACCCTGAGCCTGTGGGATTTGACCGTGTACGGCTTGCTGTTCATGGTCATCATCGCCCCGCACAGTATCTTCGGATACGTGAACCGGGATGCTCAGGGCATGGCGCCTCTCGTGTATCTGGTCGGCTTCTGCGCCATGTTCTTTACGGCGCTGTCCTACGTCCAGATGGCGAAACGGTTCCCCATCGCCGGGAGCGTGTACTCGTACGTACAGCGTGGCGTGAACCCGCATGTGGGGTTCCTCGCCGGGTGGCTCATCCTGCTCGATTATGTTTTTGTCCCCAGCCTGCTGTACATCTTTGTCGGCAACTGGTGCCAGAGCCTCATCCCGCAAATTCCGGGCTGGGTCTGGATCCTCATGTTCATCGCCGTGAACACGGCCATCAACATAAAAGGCATTGAGACCACGGCCCGCGTGGATATGTTTTTCTTTGTCGTTGAAATCGGCATCGTCCTGATCATTGTGATCGGCGGCCTCAAGTATGTGCTCGGCGGCGGAGGGGCCGGGGAACTGACCATGACGCCCATCTATCAGGCGGACAAGGTCAACCTGGCCTTCATTGCTACGGCCTGCACCATTGCGGCCTTGAACTTCACCGGCTTTGACGGGATCAGCACTTTGGCCGAAGAAGTTTCCGAGCCAGAGAAGAACGTGGGCCGCGCCATCCTGATCGCGCTGGTCGTCATCGGCACGGTGTTCTTCCTCCAGACCTACATCGTCTGCCTCATGGAGCCCGACTACAACAAGTACAATGCCTCCACCGCCCTGTTCGACGCCTGCGCCGTCGCCATCGGCGACTGGTTCCGCATCATACTGCTGGTGGTGAATATCCTTGCCGTGGGCATCGCCAACACCCTGAACGCACAGGCCGCGTGCAGCCGGGTACTGTTTTCCATGGGCCGCGACAGGCTGCTGCCCGGCGTTCTCGCCAAGGTGCACCCCAAGTTCCGCACGCCGTATGTCGCCATTCTGCTTATCGGCGTAGTGTCGCTGGCCTGCACCATCATCTTCACCGACGAACAGCTCACCAAGCTCGTCAACTTCGGCGCGATCAGCTCCTTTATGATGCTGAACCTCTCGGTAATCTGGTTCTTCTTTGTGAAGGAACAGCGCCGCAGCGGTATGGATCTCGTGAACTACCTCGTCTACCCTCTGGCCGGTACGCTTATCCTGCTGTACGTCTGGAGCGGCTTTGACCACCTGACCCAGATCCTCGGCTTCAGTTGGCTTGCTGTGGGCATTGTCTTTGGCTACATCAAGTCCAAGGGCTACAAGGAAGTTCCCGACGCCTTCAAGAAGAGCATGATGTAACCGTTTCCGTTCTCGGAACGCTTGATTGGGCCGCCGGACGGGTTTTTCCGCCGGCGGCTTCCGCTTCCGGGGCGTCTTTCAGGAGAATCTATGCGTATTTGTCGTGAGCGTCATATCTATAGTATGGGCGTTTCCGAACCCGTCGCAACGGTGGCGGCACCCTGTTCGCTGACAGTGGAGACCTGCGACTGTTTCAACGGGCAGGTGACGGAGGATGGGCAGTCGAAAGCCCGGCTCAACTTTTCGCACGTGAACCCGGCCACCGGCCCCATCGTGGTGGAAGGGGCGGAACCCGGTGACGTGCTCCGCGTGTATATCCGGGCCATCCGTCCCGGTAAAACCGGGGCGCTCATGACCGCGCCGGGCGCTGGGGCCCTGCCGGATCGGGTGAAGGGGGACACGCGCATCTGCCCCATAGCCGATGGGCATTTCACGTTCAAAGGCGTGGAGCTCCCCCTGAACCCCATGATTGGGGTCATCGGCGTGGCTCCGGCTTGGCGAGGCGGTGCCTTGCGGCACGCCGGGCGATCACGGCGGCAACATGGATACCATCGGCATCCGTGAGGGCGCGATCCTGCGTCTGCCCGTTTTCGTGGAGGGCGCGTATCTTGCCCTTGGGGATTTGCATGCGGCGATGGGCGACGGGGAAGTCTCCGTAACGGGCCTTGAGGTTTTCGGCGAGGTGGATCTCGATCTTTCGCTGGAGAAAGGCGCATCCCTGCCCTGTCCGCTGCTGCACGACGGCGATGAGGTTTCTTTCCTCGCCAGTGCCGAGTCTGTGGACGGGGCGATCCATGCTTCGACTGGCTGCATGCACGATTTTCTTCTTGCCAAGACGTCCCTCAGTGCGGACGAGGCCCTCATGCTCATGAGCCTCTGCGGTCATGCCCGCATTTCCCAGATTGTCGATCCCCTCAAGACCGCCCGTTTCGCCATGCCCGTATCGGTGTTGGCCAAGTTTGGGGTTGTGGTGGAGTAGGGGAGGTGAAGATTGGGGAGGGGGAGGAAGAACCTTTCTGAAGAAAGGCTTCTTCCTC
>URTO01000288.1 GCA_900550745.1 uncultured Desulfovibrio sp.
TTGGTTATCCCTTTGGAGCTTCAAAGGGAAAAGCATCAGCCATTTTCTATGGCACAGCCTTATGTTATTGCCAGTTATGTGCGCTACTGAAGATGAGCATCGAAAAAGCGTCCCAGTTCTCTGAAATGGAACCGGGTTTCCGGCGCGTCTTCCGCCATGTGGTATTGGGCGTGCGACATGCCCTCGAACACGATGAGATCGGCGGGGACGCCCGCTTCCCGTAGTTTCAGGTGCATCCGTGCGGTGTTGCTGAGGAAGAGATCCCGTGTCCCCGAAGTGAGCAGGGTCGGAGGGAAGCCGCTTACATCGCCGTAAACCGGGGACAGCATGGGGTCTTTCAAGTCATGCTTCCCGGCGTACAGCCGTGCGGCATCCCCCAGCCATCCGTCATAGCTGACGAGGATGTTGTCCACGCCCTCGTTGGTGAAATACGAATCTCCGGTTTTGCTCAGATCCGCCCACGGCGTCCCAGCCGCGACAGCCGCCGGGAGGGGCAGCCCTTCGGCCTTGGCGCGGAGCCCCAGAATCAGGCTCAGGCCCCCGCCCGTGGAGGTGCCGAACACGCCGATCTTTTGTGCGGGCGTGGCCTTGAGCAGTTCGCGGTATACGGTCATGGCGTCGTCGACCGCAGCCGGATAGGGAAATTCGGGAGCCATCCTGTAATCGGCGTATATGACCCGGAATTTGCCTATGCCCGCCATCAGGACGGCTTCCTGCGTCCCTGATTCCCCTTGTCCGAGGACATAGCCTCCCCCATGCAGGTTCAGGAGGACCCGATCCCGGTTTGCTTCCGGCAGATCCTTCGGGGTGAACGTGAAGACCGGCACGCCGCCGAGTTCCCCTTTTGCAACGTCAACCTTCAGTTTTTCACGCAGGCCGGGGAGTGTTTTTTCCGCTTCCCTGGAAAGGGCATCGGCCCAAGCCTTCCATTCCCGAACGGTGCCGGGATGGGTGTCCCAGTAAGGCGGCGGGGCCTTGGCAATGAGTTCCCGGAGTTCGGGGCTGGCCGTTTGCGGGACGGGAAGCGGGTGGGGAAGTTCCCGCGCCCCGGCGGGGAAAACGGCGGCGCACGCCAGCAATGCGGCGGACATGGCCTGTTTGAGGCGGTTCATGTGCATCTCCTTATGATGAAAGGTGAAGCGGGGTATGGGCAGGTATGGGATGGGCGTTCAGGCCCTGCGCCCCGTGTCCCTGGCGAAGAGGGAAAAGCTGGCCGCGATCAGCAGAGCCGCCATGACGCTGATGCCCGCCGCCGCCAGAAAAATGCCGTTGATGCCGAGGTTGTCGTAGGTAAACCCGCCCACGGCGGCGGCAAGGCCGATGGCGAACTGCGTCGCCGCGACGGTGAGCCCCCCGGCAAGTTCCGCCTTGTCGGAGAGAGTGCGGGCAATCCATGTGGACCAGCCTACTGGGGTAAAGCCGAAGGCGAATCCCCAGAAGACGGCCAGCGCGACGCCGACGTCCGCGTGCCCTTGGGTGAGAAGCAAGGCGAGCGCGGCGGCTGCGAAGGCCAGATGGATCAGAATCATGGTTGGCCGGAAGTGGTTCCCAAGCAGCGCGCCCGCAATGAAGGTGCCGAGGATGTTCGCCACCCCGAAGGCCAGCAGGATCACGGAAAGCGTATCGGCTCCCAAGGCGAGATCCAGCTCCAGGAAGGGCCGCAGGTACGTGAAGAAAATGTGGTATCCGCCGAAACTCAGGATGTTCCCGCCGATGCCCGCCAGAACCCATGTGCGCCGGAGCAGGGCGGTCATGTCCCGGAAGCCGCTGCCCGCGCGGGCCGGAAGCGGGGGAAGGGCGCGGTATTGCCAGACGAACCCGGCGGCTCCCATGAGCGCGCCGAGGAAAAAGACATTCCGCCAGCCGATCAGATGCCCGATCCAGCTTGCCACGGGCAGGGCGATGATCGTCGCCACGGAAACCCCGGCATAGACGATGCTCAGGGCGCGGGGGACGTCCTTCGTGGGGACGAGCTGGAGGGTGACGGCGGAAGCCAGCGACCAGAAGCCGCCCACGCAGATGCCGAGCATCGCGCGCCCGATGAGCATGATCGAATAGGTCGGGGCCATGCCGATCAGCATGTAGGACGCGACAAGCATGGCGGAAAAGGCCAGCAGGATGCGCCGCCTGTCGATGTTTCCCGTCAGCGGGGCCAGCAGGAGGCTGGTCAGCACGGCGAACACGCCCACGGCGGTAACCGTCTGCCCGGCCATGCCCTCGGAAACGGCAAGATCGCGGGCGATGGGCGTCAGCAGGCTTATGGGGATGAATTCGGCTGAAATCAGGGCCATCACGCCCATGAACAAGGAAAAGACCGCCGACCAGCGGGGATTGCCTGTCTGAAAGATACCGTTCTGCATACTATGGCCTTTGGGATGCGGGTGGGGCCCTCAACCGGGCCCCGCCCTCCCCGGAATGTTATTTCAGGTTTTTCGTGAAGAAGTCCGTGAGCTTGCCGAAGGGGATGAGGCTTACCCTGTCATACAGATCCACATGCCCGGCTCCGGGGACGATATGCAGTTCCTTCGGTTCCGCCGCGAGCCTGTACGCGTCTTCGCTGAACTCGATGGAGTGCGCCTTTTCGCCCGCGATAAACAGCATGGGGCGCGGGGAAATCGTCTCGATGTCCGAGAACGGGTAGAAGTTCATGAACTTGACGTTGCTGGTGAACGTCGGGTGCGTGGTGAGCTGGGGGGAGGAGCCTTCCGGGGTGAATTCCCCTCTCGGCGTCCGGTAGAAGGCGTAGAATTCCCGCTCGATGGGCGTGGACGTTTCCGTCAGTTCATGGACGGTGCCGCTGGTGTACCGGGTTTCGCCGCCCGTGAATTCCGCATAGCGCTGTTCCGCCGCTTCCCTGAGGATCCGCTTTCGCTGTTCCAGTGTCATGCCGTGCCGGAGCCCGTTCCGGTTGGCCGCGCCCATGTCGTACATGCTGATCGTCGCTATGGCCTTCAGGCGGGGATCGATTTTGGCGGCGCTGATGGCGAAACTGCCGCTGCCGCAGATGCCGATGACCCCGATCCGTTCACGGTCCACAAGAGGGTTCGTGCCGAGGAAGTCCACGGCGGCGCTGAAGGTTTCGGCATACAGGTCAGGGGAAACGGCATTGCGCGGCCGGCCTTCGCTGCCGCCCCAGAACGCCAGATCCACGGAGAGGGTGACGAATCCCTGTTCCGCCATTTTGACGGCGTACAGGTTTGCGCTCTGTTCCTTCACCGCGCCCATGGGATGCCCGACGATGATCGCGGCGTGTTTCTTTTTCTGATCCAGATTCTTGGGCAGGAACAGGTTCCCGGCGATGTTCATCTTGTACTGGTTCGGAAACGTGACCTGCCGCATGGTCACGCTTTCGCTCTTGTAGAAATTGCTGGCGTCGGCGGGGATTTCCTGAGCCAGAACCGGGGCGGCGGACATTGCGCCGATAATGGCGGCGCTCATGCCGAGTCGTTTCACTGCACGCATCATGTTGCCTCCTTTGGGGGTTGAGCATTCTTGATCGGGCTGGAGACCGAAAGGGACGCGGCAAGGCTGTTTCAGCATCCCTTTTTCAGTTGAAAAAGAAGGTAATCAAGGCAATCCAGCTTGTTCTGATCCGTATGGAGGGCTTCAAGAAGCAGGTTCCGCTGTTTTCCAGGAAGACCGGCTCTGTCCTTCTTTTTCCCCTTTGGAAAATGTGATGATGGTGCAGAAAAAAC
>URTO01000289.1 GCA_900550745.1 uncultured Desulfovibrio sp.
GTGATGTGGGCCTCTCTCATTTTTTGTTCATTACATGAAATCCAGTTTTGAAGAATTGTTGCGAGACCTCCAGATAATTTCCAAAGAACTCTTCCTTTCCAGTTGGAATCTTGTATCAACCACAAACTTAAACACAGCCTTTCGGTTATCCCTTTGGAGTTTCAAGGAAAAAAGCATCAACCATTTTCTATGGCACAGCCTTTCCGTAAGGGCTGCAAGGGAATAAGCCTTTTGCGGGCAACAGTGAGAGGGCTGGATCTGTCGGATTATTTTTGGTCGACTATTATTGTCGACAATAAAACGGTTTTCGGCTATGCTCCCTATGGATATATTGGAGAAAGCGATGCAGCCAACGGTTCTTGGGATCATCGGATGCGGTGCGATGGGGCGTCTTATCGCCCGGCATATCCGCGAACATCTGCCGGCCTATCGTCTCGGCGGGCTTTTTTCACGCACCACGGCGCACGCCGAGGAGCTCGCGCTGGAGCTCGGAGGCGTCCCCGTGCTTGGCCTACAACCCCTTATCGAATCATGTGATTTGCTTGTCGAAGCTACCAGCGCCGTCTCCATGCCGCCTATCGTGCGGGCCTGCCTTGCCGCCGAAAAAGCCGTCGTGCCGTTGAGCGTCGGCGGGTTTTCGCTTGATCCTTCCCTGCTGCGCGACGTGGAGGCCTCCCGTACCGCGGTGCATGTACCCTCTGGGGCCATTGCCGGGCTGGATGGCATCCGGGCCATGCGGGAAATGGGGCTTGATGCCGTTACCCTCACCACGGTGAAGCATCCCCGCAGCCTTGGGCAGACGCCGCCTCTCACGGATCTCGACCCGCCCACGGCGGAAGAGGCGCTGATCATGTCCCCGGAAGCCCGGCTGTTGTTCAGCGGCACGGCGGAAGAGGCGATCCGGCGTTTCCCCGCGAACGTGAACGTCGCGGTCAGCCTCGGCCTGGCGGGGCTTGGCTTTTCGCGGACGCGGGTACGCCTGTTCGCCGATCCCGGCGCGGCAGGAACCCTGCACCGCATTTCGGCCCGTGCCGGGGACTGCACGCTGGAAACCATAACCCGCCCGGCCCCGCTGCCCCGGAACCCACGCAGCTCGGCGCTCGCCATGTATTCCGTCCCCGCCCTGCTGCGGGGGCTCGCCGCCAACCCGAAGCTGGGGGGATGACGGTTTTCATGGACTTGGAAGCAGGATAGGCACACTCTGGAATCCCACAACAAACAAGGAGTCAGCGATGTCCCAACGCATACAGGTTTCGTTCGTTCAAGAGGGCGACGTCTACACCGTCCATACGGGTTCCCCTGTCCTTAAAGATATTGTCATGGATTATACCGGAATCCCGGAAACGGAGCGGGGCGGCAACTCGTCCGCCTTGCTGATAGCCGCGGCCCTGAGCTGTTTCTGCGGAAGCATCCGGGCGGCGCTTGTGGCCCGCGGGGTTCCGTTCCGCGCCATTCGGGCGCAGGGGACGGGAACCAAGGAACCCAATGCGGACGGCGCGATGCGCCTTGTACGCATCGACATCGACGTGACCGTGGACGCGGATGAAGCCTATGCCGCCAAGGTGGATCATTGCGCGAAGATCGTCAAAAACTGCCTCATCACGGCATCCATTTTTGAAGGCATCAACGTCTCGCACAGTGTCCGCAGGGCAGGGGGCGCGTCATGAAGCTGACCATCATCGGGGGAGGCCCCGGAGGGTACACCGCCGCATTCGCCGCCGCGAAAGCCGGGGCCGAAGTGGCCCTTATCGAGCGTGCCCATCTTGGTGGGACGTGCCTGCACACGGGCTGTATCCCGACGAAGACGCTGCGTTCATCGGCGGACGCGCTGGATACGGCTGCCCGGCTCAGGGAATTCGGCATTGCCGGGGATTGCGCCGCCGTGCCGGACATGCCCGCCATCGTCGCCCGGAAGCGCAAGGTGACGGCAACCCTGCAAACCGGGCTTGAGAAAACAGCCACCCAGTTGAAGATCCGCGTCATCCACGGCGAGGCGGGGCTTGTCGGTTCCGGGCTCGTCAGGGTCGCTTCCGGGGATGAAGTCCTGGAGATCGCCGGGGATCGGGTCATCCTCGCCACCGGATCCTCCCCGTTGGAGCTGCCTTCGCTGCCCGTGGATCACCGGCTTGTCCTGTCCAGCGACGATGCGCTGGAGCTGCAAACCGTGCCTGAGCACTTGGCCATTGTCGGCGGCGGGGTTATCGGCTGTGAGCTCGCTTTCATCTACCGGGCCTTCGGCGCGAAAGTGACGGTCATCGAAGGGCAGGGGCGTCTGCTCCCCCTGCCGTCCGTGGACGGGGAAATCAGCCGTCTGCTGCTCCGTGAAATGAAGAAGAAAGGCATCGCCGTGGAACTGGCCCATACGGTTTCCCGCGTATCCCCGTGTGACGGCGGGGCGGCGGTGGAAATCGCGCCTTTCCCCGCAGGGGCGGGCGGTTCCCGTATCCTGAACGCGTCCGCCGTTTGCGTTACCGTGGGCCGGGCGCCGAACACCGCAGGATTGGCCGAAGCGGGGATTGCGCTCGACCAGCGTGGCTGGATCATCGTCGACGATACATTGGAAACGTCGGTTCCCGGCGTATATGCCATTGGCGACGTCACCGGCCCGCGGCGGATCATGCTGGCGCACATGGCCGCAGCCGAAGCGCATACCGCAGTTCATAACATCCTGCACCCTGAGAAGCGGAAAACGCAATCCTATGCGGCGGTTCCTTCGGCCATCTTCACCTCGCCGGAAATCGGCGATGTGGGATTGACGGAAGAACAGGCCAAGGAACAGGGGATGGCGGTACGTTCGGCGGTGTTCCAGTTCCGGGAACTCGGCAAGGCGCAGGCTATGGGCGCGCTTTCCGGGCTTTTCAAAATCGTTGCCGAAGAGGGCACGGGCAGGCTCCTCGGCGTCCATATTGCCGGGGCGCACGCCTCGGATCTCATCGCTGAAGCGACCCTCGCCCTTCAGAAGGGGTGTACGGCACGGGAGCTCTTTGAAACCATCCATGCCCACCCGACCCTTTCGGAAGGGCTGTACGAAGCCGCCGGGATGCTCGCCTAGCTCCCGTTTCCCTCAACCATGCCGCACGGCCCCACCGGGTGCGGCAAACCGCAGGAGGCATTATGAACACGCCAAAATCCCTGAACTTTCCTGAAGATCTCGGTTACACGGCCCGCCACGTATGGGCCCGCAAGGACGGCGACACGCTGGTCATCGGCATCACGGATTTCGCACAGGATCAGCTTGGTGAAATCCTGTTCGTCGATCTGCCCGATGCGGGCGCTTCCTTCGGGGCCGATGACGAATTCGGGACTGTGGAATCCCTGAAAACCGTCAGTTCGCTGTATATGCCCGTGGCCGGGGAAGTCGTTGAGCGCAATGGGGCGCTGGAAGGCAAGCCTACGCTCGTGAACCTCAACTGCTACGCCGATGGCTGGATGCTCCGTATCCGGCCCACGGAAACGCCCGCCCTGATGACGGCGGCTGATTACCGCAGCCAGTTGGAAGGCTGACGGACAGCCTTCGGATGAAGGCAAAGGCTTCTGCCATGGCATGTGGTTGTTTCATCTCCACAGCACGCTGAAAATACGGCTTTTTTTATCCGGTTTTCCCATTGGCGGAACCCACAGCTAAAACATTTTGCTGCTTATCCCTTTGGGACGTTAAAGAAAAAGTATCAGCCATTTTCTGTG
>URTO01000290.1 GCA_900550745.1 uncultured Desulfovibrio sp.
GGGGTACAAATTCGGCCGCTGGCTCGATCTCGTTTTCTACCAGAAGCTTCTCGACGGCCCGAAGCAACCTGTTGGTGAATGAGAGAGGAAAGAATTGGAGGGGGGAACCTTTCTCAAGAAAGGTTCCCCCCTCCAATTTCACAACAATTTATTTCCCAAACGTCACGCGCATGTCGCTGTCGACGAACACATCCGCCTGCATGTTCTTGCCGACGGCCTGCGCCGCGGCGGTGGCAAGCTGAGGGAGGATTTCGTAAGTATTGCCCTTCGACCCACCGCTCGTCACCACAACGCGCCAAAGCACGGCCTCATCCGGGACGCCCTGCGAAGCGGAGGCCAGCAGCGGAGGCGCGTAGGGCGGCTCCCGATCGGGATCGGCCCCCGTCGCCTTCAGCGGGGCGGCATAGGGGGGCTTGCTGAGGGCTTCCCCTTCAAGCGCAATCGGCGGCGCATACGGCCCCTTGGAAGGATCGCCGCCCTGCTCCGCCGCAGGCATGGGCTTGGAGGCGATGCCCGAAGGCTTCGCGGCGGGGAGCAATGCCTCCAGCGTGGCCTTGGGCAAGGCGTCGGCACGCAAGGCTTCCACAACCAGTACGCGGGAATAGACGGCCTGAATGGCCGGTTCGGGCACATAGAATGCCTGCCGCGCATACCCGAACGGCCCCCTGCGCCACGGGGAAGAACCAAAACCAATCCCGGTACCGAAGCTCAGGCCGGGCCGATAAAAAGGATCGGCCCACTCCCTGATATACTGCGGCCCGCCGGTCATCCACCAGATCCGCACCAATACGTCGGCTTCGGCGGCATGATCGGGATTGGAAAGCCACTTCCAGTTATAGAGCGAAAGCGCCGTGGCAAGCGGCACCGACACCGTCTGGAGCCCGGAAACGGTTTCCGGGGCGGAGGCCGAAAGCCCTGGCCCCGGCACAGCCGCCCATGAGAGCTTTGTAGGCACCGGGGTTGCTTCCGCGTTGGCCTGAACCGTAGCCGCAACCCTGTATCCGCAACCGGAAGCCATCACGGAAACAAGGCTCAAAATAAGCCATAGGGCAAGAATCCCTGAACGCTTCATGTTCGCCTCCCTGACCCGTCCCGGAAACGGCGCGTTTCCGGCGGGCGCTCCTGCGCGACGGCAGGAAGGGGATCATACGGGAAAGCGCAACAGCCCGCAATTGTTCCTGACCGGCGCGCCCCCGGAACCGAACAGGGAAAGGTTCAGCGCGACAAACGCTCAGGGAGCCGTTTCCAGTACCACGAGCCCACTTCCGTTTCAGGATCGCCCCACTCTTCCGACGCCTCAAAAAACTCCAACAGGCGCCGTTCTTCCCCTCCCTCAGGCAGGTCGGGGAAAGCCAACCGTTTCGCGCGGAAAATCAAGGCCAAATCCTCCAGCAGATTCATCCAGTGGCTTTCGTCATCATGCGGAAGGGTTGCCAATTCGTTGAAAAAATGCTTAGCAAACGGCATGTCTTCGGTTATGCAGGAATCGAGCGTGTCGGCCAATTCGCAAACGCGGCGCAGCCCTGCAAGAACCAAGGCACCCATCCGGGCCTGTTCCACAGGCAAATCCGAAAGCCGGTCACGGGCAACCTTGATGGCCGATATTTTGTATTGAAACATCATTACCTCCGGGGTTACTATATGATAATGAATATAGAAAGTTTTAACATTAGTAAAAGTGTTCTATATAAGCTTATCAATAAAATCAATCCTGTCCGATTCCGGGCCATTGCGGGGGGGCTGGCCCTGCTGTCCATCCTCACGCTGCCCGGCTGCTCGCTGCTGGAGCCGGAAAAGCTGCCCCCCAAGCCAGCCAACCCCACGGGGGTATCGGGCAAACATGACCCGCAGGCCGAGCAGCTCTTCGCGAAGGCGCATATCCTTTGGAAAGGCGAGACGTGTACCGACCCGGAAAAGGCGCTGGAATACCTTGACGAAGCACTGAAAATCGAGCCCGATTACCCACAGGCGCTGATCCGCCGCGGGCTGGCCCTGAGCCAGCTCGGATACGCCGACGACGCCTTCGATGATCTGACGAAAGCCATCCGGATCGAACCTTCCGCCGAGGCGTACCTCTCGCGGGGGATCTGCCTGTTCCAGCAGGGGAATACCGCCGGGGCCCGCAAGGATCTGGAAGAAGCCCTGCGCCGTGACGACAGCTCGTATCGCGTATGGAACATCCTCGGAGCGGTCGCCCTCAAAGAAGGCAAAGAGCAGGAAGCCTGCGAGTCCTTTGAAAAGGCCTGCTCAGCCGGCGACTGCGCGGGCATCGAAGCCGCCCGCCGCGAAAAAATCTGCAAATAGCCGCCGGCCCCCGCGCGGCCCCGTTTTCCCGCCGCTTTCCCTGTGCAAGCGGCGCGGCTTTACCTCCGCTGCCAAAGTCGGTAGAGAAAACGGGAATACGCAGCCGCCGCAGGGGTATCCCATCCCGCGGGCCGCATCACCGAGGTACTGGCATGTTGACGAACCGCTCCCACAGCCCGCTGTATCTTCCCCTGCTGATTGCCGTTTGCGGGATCCTCTTTTCCGTCTGGAACGCATTGGATGCGGCGTCCGTGCCCTGTGTTTCCGCAGGGTGTACGCTCTATCAGAACTTTTCCATCAACGGCTATTCCCTGTGGTGGGGCGGCGTGGGGATCTTCTCCCTGCTGGGGCTGCTGGCCATTACCGGGCACGCGGCGCTTGGCCGATGGCTGGCCGGGCTTGCCGTCCTGCTGGACTGCGTGCTGCTTGGGATCATGATCCTGACGCTCCCCTGCGTCGCCTGCATGGTTGCCGCGCTGTTCCTCGCGCTCTCTTACAGCGCATTCCGCGCCGCCACGCTTGCGGACGCCCACCACGGCGCCTTGCGCCACGCTTCCCCCCTGCTTGTCGTCTGGGGTGCCCTTTTCCTCCTGACCCTTGGGGGGCTCGCCCGGAGTGAAGTCGGCCCGTGGGCGATCCAGTCCCCTGAAATGGAAGACGAAGCCACCGCCCGCGTTTTCTTCTCCCCCTCGTGCAGCGCCTGCCGCCAACTGGTGATGGGCATGTCCGAAGCCGACGCCCGCAAGATCATCTGGTGCCCGGTTGCGGAAGAGGAAAAAGATCTCGCCATCATCCTGAACCTCAAAAAACGCATCGAGATGGGCACGCCGCTGACCCGCTCTTTCCTGCCGTCTTTGGAGACGCCGCCCTTGGGCCTCTGGGATCTGTTCAGCCTCGACGTGCTGGCAACCCAGTTCCGGCTCTGGTGCAACGATGCGCGGGTCATCAACTCCAGCGAGGGACGTTTGCCGCTGGTGGAATTCATGGGCGTCCCCTCGGCGCTCGTCAAGGCGAAGTCCCCGGCCTCCCCCGCGGCACGCCCCACGGCCCCGTCCGCGCCTTCCGAACCCATGTTCGGCGGCCAGTCGGTCTTGCCCGGACAAGCCGCGCCGCAGGATTATGGCCTCCCCTTCGATATGGGGAACTCCGGCAGTTGCGGCGGCCCCAGCGCCGTGCCCTGCCCCTGATGCCAAAAGGGACATTTCGAGAGGCTGTGTTATAGAAAATGGTTGATGCTTTTTTCCTTGAAGTTCCAAAGGGATAACCGGCAAAATGCCTTAGCCGTGGATCCCGCCAAGGGGAAAACCGGAGAAAAAGTCTGTATTTTCACAGCACTGTGGAGATGAAACAACCACAAACTATAACAGAGCCTTTCGAG
>URTO01000291.1 GCA_900550745.1 uncultured Desulfovibrio sp.
CCTCCCATACCCTCCCCACCCCTTCCAAAGACTTTTACCCTTGGAGGCAGCGAAACGCCGCCGGTGAAGGGTAAGCGTCGAAGCGATTCTAGTGACTAGATGGTTACTTTGATGGGCTGACGGAAGGGCCCGTATGCGCCCTCCCCGCCAATCGGCGTTTTACGGAGGAGGGCCGGGGGAACATGGCTTTCGCAAAAGGCTGCATTGAAATGTACGGCTGATATCATTTTGCGGTATGCCAGTTTCCCTCTACAAATAATAAAACGCCCTCCTCCTGCAACTTCCAACCCTACCGACACGCCATGCCGCCGAAAAAACGTTACCAATGGGACACAAAAGGTTCCGAGATTGAGGATGACCGCCCCAGCCGCTCTCAGAAAAAACGCGACAGTACCGCTCTCCAACATATGGGTGAAGAACTTACCCGCCTCAGCCCATCCGTACTCGCCAAGATGCCGATCTCGCCCAATATCCGCGAAGCCGTCCTTGAATGGCAGCGCCTCGGCTCACACGAAGGCCGCCGCAGGCAGTTGCAGTACATCGGGCGCCTGATGCGCGAAGAGGCTGATCCGCAGGCCGTGCGCGGCGCTCTGGACGCCATCAGGCTTGGGCATGCGGGCGAAACCGCCAGCTTCAAGCGTTCCGAAAAACTGCGGGATGACCTCATGATCGCCACCGATGCGGAAATGGATGCGCTGCTTGCCGCCTTCCCCGCCGAAGACGCCGCCGAAATCCGCGGCCTCACGGCAAAGGCCCGCAACGAACGCGAGCACAGCCGCCCTCCGCACGCTTACCGGGCGTTGTTCCGTAAGCTCAAAAGCCTTCAGGCCGAACAATGATCCGCGACGCCGTCATCCTCGGAGCCGGGGCCGCCGGGCTCATGTGCGCCATGACCGCCGGACGCCGGGGCTTCTCCTGCGCCGTCATCGACCATAGCCCGGTTGCGGGGCGCAAAGTGCGCCTTGCCGGAGGCGGCAAGGGGAATGTTACCAATCGGTATATATCTTCGGAATGGTATGTGGGTGAGCAGAAGGGGTTTCCTGATGTCCTGCTCAAACGCTGTCCGACGGATTTTGTCCTGAATATGTTAACGGGCTTCAACATAGCATGGGAAGAACGCGGCTACGGGCAAATCTTCTGTACGGTACAGGCGGCCCGGCTTGTGGAGTCGATGGTTGCCGCCTGCCGCAGTGCGGGGGCGGAACTGCTGCTGAACCGCACGTTCGGCGGAATCCGGCATGAAGACGGCTTGTTCATTGTGGAAACGTCCGGCGGCATCCTTCGGGCCCCGCGCCTTGTCATCGCTACGGGAAGCCCCGCATGGCCCGCTTGCGGGGCAACGGATGGGGGGATGCGCCTGGCCCGCCAATGGGGGCATAAGGTCGTTCCTGTGCGTCCGGTGCTGGCCCCGCTGCTGCTCCCCGAATCATGGCCCCTGCACGGCCTCGCGGGCGTAAGCCTGCCCGCCGCCGTATCCGTGGGCGGGCGGGCTTTCCGCTATCCGCTCCTGTTCACCCACAAGGGGCTCAGCGGCCCCGCCACCCTTCAGGCTTCCTGTTTCTGGCGGCAGGGCGAAGCGCTGCATATCGACTTTCTGCCCGGCCACCCCGCCTTGGAGCTTATGCACCACCCCGGACACGGCAAGAATACGGTTTTGGGCCTGTTCAAAAAGGTGCTCCCTACCCGTCTGGCGGAACGGCTCATACCGGAATCGCTGGCCTCAAAAAAAGTCGCCCAGCTTGCCAAAAAAGATAGGGAGCACCTTGCGTCGACAATACATGACCATACGGTAACACCAAGCCGTTCGGAAGGCATGGGGCACGCCGAAGCCGCAGCCGGGGGCGTGGATACGGGAGACGTAAACCCGCGCACGCTTGAAAGCCGCAGACAGCCCGGCCTGTACTTCGCCGGAGAAGTGCTCGACGTCACGGGGTTACTCGGCGGTTACAACCTGCACTGGGCATGGGCTTCGGGCAAAGCGGTCGGGGAAGGCTGGAAGAAATAGCCCCGGTCAGTCGAAACGGAAATCAAGCACCTTATGCCCCACACGCACGTTGTAGCGGCAAGGGAAAATACGGGACTTCACTTCATTGAAATCGCCGTGCGGCCAGTCGTTGAAAAAAAGATACATCCTGCCGCCGGGAGCAATGTAGTTTTCCGCAATATCGTCAAGGAAGAAGAGCCAATCCTTCCGCTCCCAGCGTCCCGTCCATTCGCCATTTTTTTCCAGTTCATGAAAACAGATGGCAAAAGCGGTGATATAATCGAAACGGCGTTCTACGGGCGGCAGGGGCTGCTGAGGCTCAATTCTGTGCACTATGCGGGGGATATGGAAACGGGGGATCAGGTAATCGAAGATGGCGACACCCGAAAGATCCATTCCCGTCACATCGTATCCCAGCCGTTTACACAGCAGGCAGAAAAAACCGGCTCCGCAGCCTATATCCAGCAGATGCTTTTTTCCAGAAGGAAGGAAGGAAGGAAGGAAGGAAGGAAGGAAGGAAGGAAGGAAGGAAGCCCCAGCCTGTAGATCCGGCGCAAATTGATGGCAAAGTACCTCTCAAAATCCGTATACTTTGCATAAGTCCGGCCTTCCGGGAAAAGTTCTTTCGCCTCGCGCTGCAATGCGGCCAACTCTGGCTCTTGTATGAGGGCGGCGGCTTCTTTCTTCGCCTTTTGCTTCCAGAAAAATTCCCTCGGATCCTTCAAATAGCTCAGGGCATTTCCCAGCCGCTCGTGAAGATAACCAGAATCGCGAAAATATCTTTCAATGCCACTCACTTGTGATTTCCTCCAGACTCGTTATAGAAAGAAAAAAATGGCTCTGTTATAGTTTGTGGTTGTTTCATCTCCACAGTGCGGTGAAAATACAGCCTTTTTATCCGGTTTTCCCCTTGGCGGGATCCACGGCTAAGGTATTTTTCCAGCTATCCCTTTGGAACTTCAAGGAAAAAAGCATCAACCATTTTCTATAACACAGCCCAAAAAATAACAGATAACACCGGGTGTGTCCATGTCAGCAGAACAACTCAAGCAACGGGACGCCATGCAGCGGCTCACGGATTTTCTCAACGAGGTGGGGATGCTTCGCCACACGCCCCGGAGCGGCTATAAGTTCCTCGGTTCCGGCCGGGAAACCGTGGCCGAGCATTCGCACCGGACGGCCGTCATCGGTTACGCATTGGCAAAAAAAACGGGAGCGGACGCGGCCCGCACCGTCATGCTGTGCCTCTTCCATGACCTGCCGGAAGCCCGTACGGGCGACTTCAATTATGTGAACCGCCTCTACGATACCTCGCGCGAACGCGACGCCCTTGAGGACGCTGTAGAAGGCACGGGGCTGGAAGAAGACATCATGTCCATATGGGACGAACATGCGGGCCGCGCCACGCCCGAATCGCTGCTTGCCCATGACGCCGACCAGCTTGATCTGATCCTCAACCTGAAACGCGAAAGCGATCTTGGGAACCGCTACGCCGACAAATGGCTCGAAAGCGCCGTAGAGCGGCTGCGCACGGATATCGCCAAAGAACTGGCTCAAACGATCCTCAAAACCGATCACACGGATTGGTGGTATCTCGGCCCCGACCGCAACTGGTGGGAAAGGAAAATGCTGGTTTATATCGTGTATATTCGCCTGTATGTATTTCTTTACGTCGAATATATTCTCCGATTCGCTTA
>URTO01000292.1 GCA_900550745.1 uncultured Desulfovibrio sp.
GTTATCCCTTTGGAACTTCAAGGAAAAAACATCAGCCGTTTTCTACGGCACAGCCCAATAAAACAACCAGACATTATGACAGAGCCAAAACGTTTCAGCCGTGAAGTCCGCCGGCGGAAAAGCCGGAACAGGCTGTATTTGTTCACCATGCTGTGAAAATGGAACAACCACCCCATATAACAGGGCCAACATCTCTGAAGGGGAAGGTTTGGAGGGAAAGGAAAAACACGGGATGTTCCCCCTTATCTCCAGAAAGATTTCCCTTTCCTCCAAGACCGCTTCGTACCTTCTACAACACCTTATCACCGAGCCTCGCATGAAAAAGAAAAAGCAAAACGGCGAAACGCCCCTTCCGGCGCGTGAAGCGGCGCTTCGGGTTTTGGAGCGCACGGGCATCAGCGCCCCCGTACAATCCCTGTTGGACACGAAATTGACAGGCGGCCTTTTTTCGCGTCAGGAGGCCGCTCTGACGACGGAACTCGTTTACGGGTATCTGAGGTCGGAAATTCGGATTTCGTGGCTTCTGAGCCAATTTATGAAGGCTCCTGAAAAGCTGCCCGCGTCCATGAAGCTCATGATCGGCATAGCGGCCTACGAACTGCTGTACCTTGACCGCATCCCCGCCCATGCCAGCGTCAGCGCCGCCGTGGATGCCGTGCGCTCCCGGTTCGGGCAAGGATTGTCCCGCGTCGCCAACGGCGTGCTCCGATCGCTGATCCGCCTCTCCGAAGCCGAAGATTTGAAAGCCTTCGCGTTCTATGAATCCCGCATCGCCGATCCGATGGAGCGCCTTTCCATCTTCCACAGCGTGCCCCGCTGGATACTCGAACTGTGGGCCGAAGGCTACGGGCCGGAAAAGGCCGATGCGTTCGCGCGGGCCGTTTCCGCCGTGCCGTCCCCTTGCGTCCGGGTGAACGCCGCCAGGGACGAATGGGAGGCCCTGCGCAGCTTCCTGTGCAGGGAAGGGGAGGCTGTGGGGATTTCAGGCGTCCGCTTCGCGCCCGGCACCCAGCCGGAGTATATGCGGGACTACCTGCGGCAGGGCAGGTTGTCCATACAGGGCGCGGGAAGCCAGCTCGTTCTGGAGGCGCTGGACGCGCCGCACTGGGAAGGCCCCGTATGGGACGCCTGCGCCGGACGCGGCGGCAAGACGCTCGCGCTCCTTGAACTGGGCGTGCCCGTCCTCGCCGCCAGCGATACCTATCAGCCCCGGCTGCGGGGCATGAGGGACGACGCCAAGCGCCTTGTGCTCAAGACGCCGCCGCTGTTCTGCGCCTCGGCGGCCGAACCGGCCCTGCGGGGCACGCCCAAGACCATCCTGCTTGATGTCCCGTGCAGCGGCCTCGGCACGCTCGCCCGCCACCCTGACCTGCGCACCCTCCGCACGCCCGAACAGGTCGCCGGGCTAGTTGGGCTTCAGCGCCGCATACTCGACGCCGTATGGCCGTACCTGCCTTCCGGCGGGCATATCGCCTACATCACCTGCACCATGAACCCCGCCGAAAACGAAGGGCAAATCGAAGCATTCCTCGCACGCACACCCGGTGCGTCGCTTGAAAAGCAGTGGCAGAGCACGCCCGACACTTTCGGCAGCGATTTGATGTATGGAGCGATGATCAAAAAGGCTGTGTTATAGAAAATGGTTGATGCTTTTTTCCTTGAAGCTCCAAAGGGATAACCGACAAAATGCCTTGGCCGTGGATCCCGCCAAGGGGAAAACCGGAGAAAAAGGCTGTATTTTCATCGCACTGTGGAGATGAAACAACCATAAACTATAACAGAGCCATAATAAAACTATTTTCCGCAATTTACTGAAAGGAGATCCATTCCCATGACGAAAACGAAAAACATCCTGATCCTTTCGACCAGCCCCCGCAAGGACGGCAACTCCGAAATGCTGGCCCGCGAATTCGCCAGAGGCGCGAAGGAAGCCGGGCACAACGTGGAACTGGTCAGCCTGCGCGGCAAGGCCATCGGCTTTTGCAAAGGCTGTCTGGCCTGCCAGAAAACGCAGCGGTGCGTCATCCATGACGATGTCGACGCCATCGTCCGAAAAATGAAGGATGCGGACGTGATCGCATTCGCCACCCCCATCTATTTTTATGAGATGTGCGGGCAGATGAAGACCCTGCTCGACCGCTCCAACCCCCTGTTCCCGTCGGACTATGCCTTCAGGGACATTTATCTGCTGGCAGCGGCGGCGGACAGCGCGGAGAGTTCAATGGACGGTGCCGTCAAAGGCTTGGAGGGCTGGATCGCCTGTTTTGAAAAGGCCGCGCTGAGGGGCGTCGTGCGGGGTACGGGCGCCGATGGGGCCGGGACGATCCTACAGGTTCCCGCTGCCCTGAAGTCCGCCTTTGAACTGGGCAACAAGGCGTAACGCCATGAACGAACAGACTACACGACAAGACCGCAGACCGCCCCTGAAGCAATGTCTGTTATCCATGACGGCCTTTTTGTTGGCGGTACTGGCGGCACTTTTCCCCCATTCCGCTCCGGCAGGTGAACCCATGCGCATACGTTTGATCGTAGACGGGGAAACCCTTCCCGCCGTGCTGGAAGACAATCCCGCAGGCCGCGATTTCTTGAGCATGCTCCCGCTCACCCTGACGGTGAGGGACTACAACGGGACGGAAAAAATCGGCGACCCGCCGCGCAGGATTGCCACGGAAGGCATGCCGGACAGCATTGAGCCTTTGGCGGGCGATCTGACGTTCTATGTCCCGTGGGGCAACATCGCCATCTTTTACCGGGAGTTCCGCCTGTCCAGGGGGCTGATCCGCTTCGGGCGCATCACTTCGGGCATAGAAAAGCTGGCTGCCATGCGCGGCGACTTTTCGATTGCTTTCGAGCGGGCGGAATAGGAAAACTACATGGATGCTCAAAATACACACGGGGATAACATGGAAATGAGCCGCACTCCCCATACTTCAAAAGGAATGCCCATGCAGACCACGACGTTGCGTAATGGAATCGAAATGCCGCTGGAAGGTTTCGGCGTCTTTCAGGTGCCGGATGCCACCCTATGCGAACAAGCCGTCTCGGAGGCTCTGGCGGCAGGTTATCGGCTCATTGATACGGCTTCGGTCTATCGGAATGAGGAAGCCGTGGGAGCCGCCGTCCGCAAGAGCGGAATCCCCCGCAAGGAATTGTTCATCACCACCAAAGTATGGATTCAGGAGGCGGGCTATGAGAAAACGAAGGAAGCCTTTGAAGCGTCCCTGAACCGTCTGGGGCTCGACACTCTGGATTTATACCTGATCCATATGCCTTTCGGGGATTATTACGGTTCATGGCGGGCGATGGAGGAACTCTACGAAGACGGCAGGATACGGGCCATCGGCGTATGCAACTTCCTCCCTGACCGGCTGATGGATCTGTGCCGCAATGCAAGCATCCCTCCCATGCTCAATCAGGTGGAAATGCACCCGTTCTGCCAGCAAAAGGAAGCTCTGGACGTCATGCGGGAATGCGGCGTCCAGCCGCAGGCATGGGCACCTTTTGCCGAAGGGATGCGCGGGATTTTCAGGAATGGGCTCCTGTGCGCCATCGGCCAAAAATACGGCAAGACGGCGGCACAGGTCATGCTACGCTGGAACATCCAGTTCAGGTCGGCATAGTACACCTCGTTGTCGATGTCGAACGCTTTCAGGAGCTTCCTCGTCACCACGCCGAAC
>URTO01000293.1 GCA_900550745.1 uncultured Desulfovibrio sp.
ATCCTTCGACCATGTTTCTGGAGCTGAAGGCCGGAAAACTGGACATGATGTCCCTCTCTCCCCAGCAGTACCTGCGCCAGACGCAAGGGCCGCAGTGGGAACGGGATTGGCGCAAATACCGCTACCTGTCGTTCAGCTACACCTTCCTCGGGTTCAATCTTGAGCATCCTTTCTTTAAGGATGTGCGCGTCCGCCGGGCCATTTCGATGGCCATCGACCGCCAGTCGCTCATCGACGGCGTGCTGCTCGGGCAGGGCGTGCCCACGGTGGGGCCGTACAAGCCGGGGACATGGGCCTACAACGACAGGCTGACGCCGGTTCAACAGGATGTGGACGAGGCCCGCAGGCTGTTGGCCGAGGCCGGCTGGAAAAAGGGCAAGGACGGCCTCCTTGAGCGGGACGGCAAGCCGTTCCTGTTCACCATCCTCGTCAATCAAGGCAACGATTCGCGCATCAAGGCGGCGATCATCATCCAAAGCCAGCTCAAGGCGCTGGGCATCACGGTGCATATCCGCACGGTGGAGTGGGCCGCCTTCATCAAGGAGTTTGTCAATAAAGGGCGCTTCGACGCCATCATCCTCGCGTGGACGATTACCCTCGATCCCGACATCTATGACGTATGGCACTCTTCACGGGCCAAGCCCGGCGGGTTGAACTTCACGGGCTACCGCAACGCCGAGGTCGACAAGCTGCTCGTGGAGGCCCGGAGCATGGCCGATCAGGATCGCCGCAAGGAGCTTTACGACCGCGTGCAGGAGATCCTTGACGCCGAACAGCCCTACTGTTTCCTCTACGTCCCCTACGCACTGCCCATCGTGCAGGCTCGGTTCCAGGGCATCAAGCCTGAGCTGAACGGCATCATGTACAATTTTGATCGCTGGTGGGTTCCCAAAGACTTGCAGAGGTACAGCGTTCGGCCTTAGAGTTCGTATACCGCCGCACAAAACCTTGCGCGGCGGTGATCATGCACCATCAGCCCACAGGACGAGTCCATGAGTACAGTTGAAGCTCCTGCCTCCCATCTTCCCCTGCCGATGCAGAACATCCTGAGCCGGCTGGCTGCCAATTCCACGGAAGCGGAACAGGCGCTCGTACGCAAAGCCTATGCTTACGCAGCGGCGGCCCATGCCGGGCAGGTACGGCTTTCCGGCGAACCCTATCTCTCGCACCCGCTGGCCGTGGCCGAAGTCCTTGCCGAACTCGGCTTCGACGCCCATGCGGTGGCTGCCGGGCTGCTGCACGATACGGTCGAGGATACCAAAGTCACGCTTGAAGAGGTTGACGCCGAATTTGGCGAACAGGTCGCCGACATCGTGGACGGCGTGACCAAGATCAGCATGATGACGTTCGACAGCAAGGAAGAGCAGCAGGCGGAGAATATCCGCAAAATGATCCTTGCGATGTCGCACGACATCCGCGTGCCCATCGTCAAACTGGCTGACCGCGTACACAACATGCGGACGCTCGATTTCCAGAAGGCCCACAAGCGGCAGCGCATCGCGCAGGAGACGATGGACATTTACGTGCCCCTCGCCAACCGCCTCGGCCTGCACCGGATCAAGCTGGAACTTGAGGGCCTGAGCTTCAAATACATACACCCGGACGTCTACGCCCAGATTTCGGACTGGCTGGAAAGCAATCAGGTCGTGGAGCGCCAGCTCATCGCCAAAATCATCGCCAAGCTGGAAGGCATCCTCAGCTCCAACCAGATCGAAGGTACGGTTTGGGGCCGCATCAAGCATATCTACAGCATCTACAAGAAGATGACCGAGCAGAACCTGACGCTTGACGATATGCACGACATCCTGGCTTTCCGCGCCATCGTCAAGGATGTGCGCGACTGTTACGCGGTGCTCGGCCTTGTCCATGCGCAGTGGAAGCCCGTGCCGGGCCGCTTCAAAGACTATATTTCCATGCCCAAGGCCAACGGCTACCAGAGCCTGCACACCACGGTCATCGGGCCGGAGGGCGAGCGGATCGAAATCCAGATCCGTACCGAGGAGATGCACCGCCTTGCCGAGCACGGCGTGGCCTCGCACTGGCTGTATAAGGAGCGCCACCACGCGGTCAACGTCAAGGACGCCCCGGAATTTGAATGGCTCCGCGAGATCGTCAACCGGCAGGGGCAGGAATCGGACTCGAAGGAATTCATGCACACTTTGCGCATGGATCTCTTTAAGGATGAAGTCTACGTCTTCACGCCCGCGGGCGACGTAAAGGAACTCCCCGAAGGCGCGACGCCGCTGGACTTCGCTTTCCTCATCCATACGCAGGTGGGCAGCCAGTGCGTGGGCGCGAAGGTCAACGGCAAGCTGGTTCCGCTGAATACCGCGCTCAAGAGCGGCGACACGGTGGAAATCATCACCGACAAGAACCGCCACCCGAGCCGGGACTGGCTCAAGATCGTCAAAACCGCCAAGGCGCGCAGCCGCATCCAGCAGTACCTGCGTACCGAAGAGCGCGCGGCGGCGATGGGCCTTGGCCGTGAAATGCTGGAAAAGGAAGCCCGCAAGTCTGGCATCAACCTGAGCAAGGCCGAGAAGGAAGGGCACCTGAGCACGCTGGTGAACAGCCTTGCCGCCGGGTCAGTGGATGAGCTGATGGCCTCCATCGGGTACGCGCGTTTCACGACCAAGCAGGTGGTGAAGCGTTTGCAGTCCATCGTTTCGCCGCCGGAGATCCTCGAAACGCCCGATGCCGTGGACACGGTCGTCTCCCACCGCAAGCGCAAGGAGCAGAGCCCGCCTCCCCCGCCCAAGACGGGCGGCATCTCCGTGCGCGGCGTGGACGATATGATGGTCCGCATCGCCCACTGCTGCAACCCCGTGCCCGGCGATTCCATTGTGGGGTTCATCAGCCGCGGGCGCGGCGTGATCGTCCATACGGCGACGTGTCCGAACATTCAGGAGATGGAGCCTGACCGCCTCGTTTCCGTGCAGTGGGACGGCCATGAGACGCAGCCCTTCCCGGTGCGTATCCATATCATGGCCCGCAACCAGAAGGGGTCGCTGGCGGACATCGCCATCGTCCTGCGCGACGAGGACGTCAATATCGACGGCTGTCTTTTGCAGGCGCTGGTGGACGGGCGCTCCGAGATGGAAATGGTGGTGCAGGTGCGCGACGTGGCGCACCTTTACCATGTCATCGACCGCTTGCGCCATTTGCCTTCGGTCATGGAAGTGCTGCGCAAGACGGCGGACGAGGAGTAGTGCGTGGAGGTTCTTTTCCCGACCATTTTCCTCGTCCTGCTCGGTTTTGTCCTTTTGCTGAACGTGATCACGCTTCCCGCCAACTGGATCATGCTCGGCCTCATCGGGCTTTGGAGGTTTGCCTACCCCTCCCCCGGAGACATGGGGTTTTTCTTCTTCGCCATGCTTGTCGGCCTTGCCCTGTTCGGTGAGGTCATTGAGTACATTGCGCAAGGCTGGGGGAGCAAGAAATACGGTTCGAGCACCAGCGGCATGTGGGCGGGGCTGCTCGGCGCGCTTGTCGGCGCTCTGGCGGGGCTTCCACTGCTGTTTGGCCTTGGCGCGTTCATCGGCGCGCTCGTGGGCGCGTGGGTCGGCTGTTATCTCATGGAGCGCTGCAAGGGGCGTAACGGACTGTTGGACAGAAAAGAATACCTGCCAGTCTTGTTGAAAGCATGGAATGCTATGGTGAAGGATGCCGT
>URTO01000294.1 GCA_900550745.1 uncultured Desulfovibrio sp.
CGGGCATTTCGGCGTCGTGGGTTTCATTGATGCTCAGCACGCCAAGGGCGGTGGGCAGGTTCTTGGTGGCGGCGAGGGCGGCGGTCAGGGCTTCGGTGTCGGCCTTGCCCGCGCGGGCGAGGGCATCCATGATGATGTTGTAGCAGTTATAGCCGAGCGCGGAGTTCACGTTGGGATCCTTGTTGGGGAAGGTCTGCTTCCACGCATCGGTGAAGGTCTTGGCTTCGGCGCTCATGCTTTCCATGTTGACGTCATAGGGGAAGGTGGTGTGGAGGAAGCCTTCCACAGCCTTGCCGCCGATCTTGAGGGTATCGGGGTTGTCCATGGCGTCGGCGCCCATGAGCACGAAGGTCGCGCCGAGTTCGCGGGCCTGCTTCATGATGATGGCGCCTTCGGCGAAGTAGGCGGGCATGAAGACGATGTCGGGCTTCTTGCTGATGAGCTCGGTGAGCTGGGCGGTGAAGTCCTGGTCGCCGGAGCTGTACTTCATGTCGGCAACGAGCTCGCCGCCGATTTTCTTGAAGGTCTTTTTGAAGAAGTTGGAGAGGCCCACGGCGTAGTCGTTGGCGACGTCGGTGAGGACGGCGGCCTTCTTGTAGCCGAGGTTCTTGTAGGCGTAGGTCGCGGCGGCGGCACCCTGATAGGGGTCGATGAAGCAGGCGCGGAAGTAGTACTTCTTGCCCTGCGTCACGAGGGGGTTGGTGCAGGACGTGCCGATGACGGGCACCTTGGCGCGTTCTGCGACTTCGCCGCCGGCCATGGCGAGGGAGGATCCGTAGGTGCCGATGATGGCGAGCACCTTTTCATGTTCGGTGAGGCGTTTTACGGCGTTGGCGGCTTCGACCTTGTCGGACTTGTTGTCAACGATGACCAGTTCGACGGGGCGGTCGAGGGCGGTCGGTTTGAGCTTGTGGGCGAGCTGGATGCCTTCGAGCTCAAGCTGTCCGCCGAAAGCGTTCTGGCCGGTCAGGGGCAGATAGACGCCGATTTTGATGGGATCGGCGGCCTGCGCAGGAAGGGCGAGGGCCATGCCCATGACGGCCATTGCGGCCATGCTCAGAAGTGTGCCGAGTTTCATGTCTTCCATCCTCCAGAAAAGGTTGTTGCGCCGGAAACGGGTTCCGGCTCGGGATGATCGGCTGCCTTACCGAAAAAGTGCTCCGGTAACAGATTGTTTTTGAGTATAGGAAAAATCACGTTTTCGCAACCAAAGGGAGTTTTTTTGCGGGGACCATGACCCTCGCGGCCTTTCCATCCGAACAGTCCGAGGGCCGGAAGTCCCCCTTGTGCGTCAGTCTTGTTTCGGATTTGTTTCTTTTTCCAAAAATTTCGCTAGAGCGCCGTGGCCTTGAAGCGCGCCAGCCGCGTCTTGCCGTCCCACAGGTCGAGCGTATCCCCGGAACGCGAAACGGATGTGGCCCCGGCGAGCGCCTGGGCGAGGGCCCGCGCCTGCGCGTCCCCCTTCGGGCAAAGCATCATGGTCGAACCGAGCTGTGAGAAACCGATGCGGCCGCCTTGGAGCGTATAACTGCCGATGAGCCTGTTGCAGCCGTCGGAACCGGAGATCCGGCCCTGTGCGCCTTCAGGATCAAAGAGCAGGTACGGTTCCGGCTGGTTGTCATAGGCCTCGGCAGGTTTGCCGTTCAGCTCCACCAGTTTCCAGCGGGCGCCCGCAAGTCCGTCGGCTGGCGCGGCGTCCATGACCCGGTGCGTCAGGATCATGATGTCGGCGTCTCCGGGGTGCACCATGAGGGGCCTCGTGGTGGCGAACAAGGCCGTTCCGCCGCTTGATATGGCGGCTTCCAGTTCATAGCTCATGTTGGAGGAGTCCGCGGCGGGGCAGGCGATGCTGAAGGGCAGGGGGACATTGCGGCCTTCCGTGGACGCGCGTTCCTCAGCGACCAGCATACGCCCGCCGCTCGTTTTGCGGTGCAGGGTGACGGTCAGCTCCGCATCCGGCGGCAGGGCCATGCGTTCACGGTAGGTCACCATGCCCGTCAGCGGAACCGTCGGTTCGGGCTGGGGAGCCGCTTTCTGATGGGGGGAGCAGCCCCCGAAGGCGACGGACGCAAGGACGGCCAGCAGTATGCGCGAAAAGCGCGGCATGCGTGAAAGCAGAGGAATGTGTTTCATGAATAGCCTCATTAATAGATGAAGTGGATAATAAAAGGCGGCGATGTGCCCCGGCTTTTTGTACGGGGCAAAAAGAGCGGTGACAAGCCGTTTATCCGGCGGCCTGCTCCAGACCCCATGAGCGGCTTAAGGCGCGGTAGCAGATGAGGAGGGCATTCAGCGGGAGCAGATACAGGGCGGCCATGATGGATTCGGAGGCTGAGAAAAATTCGAGGCTGACGATAAGCATGAGCACGTTGTTCATGGTCCCGTAGCTGATCAGGAAGGCGAGCTTGCGCTGCGGGGGCATGGATCGCGGCAAAAAGAGCCCGCCGGCCATCATGACGGCCCCAAGGAGGCAGGCGGCCCCAAGAGCTTTGACGACAAGGGAAGGGGACTGGTGGAGCACGCCCGAATAGTTGCTAAAAATGGCCAGCGTGGACAGGGCGATGGTGGAGACCGACACGGGGAACTGGTGCTTGAGGATGCTCTCGGCCATCCGGGGTGACTTGCGGGTCAAAAAGGCTCCGGCAAAGGGGACGATGATGGTGACGCATAAGGAAAGCGTCATGCCGGACAGGGACAAATGGGCGGGCAGGTTCATGGAGCCGAAGCCGGACAGCGCCATGAAATTGTCTGCTGCATAAAGGAGCATGGGCAACGTCAAAGGGAGCAGGAGCGAGGAGAGGAGGTTGCCCGCAAGGACGAGGGCCGTATCCGCATTGACCATAATGGAAAAAATGGGAGCAACCACACCGATGGATGCGGCGCCGACAAGGAGGGCGCCAAGTGCGAACTGCGGCATGAGCAGCTTGAAGACGGCAAAAGACAGGAGCGGCAAGACGAACAGCCGGATGAGCACGAGGCCGCTTACCGTGCCGGGGATAAGGCGGGCATGGATGAAGAGGGCTTCGGTGCCGACGGAAAGGAAACCGAGGTACAGGAGGACAATCAGGCAGAGGCAGGGGAAAGGGGCGAGCGGTTCGGCCAGTCCGGGAAGGAAGCTCCCGGCGAGCATGGCGAGAAAGGAAACGACGATCATCACGAGATCGCGTGAACGCATGGAAGACTCCGGCCTTGGAAAAAGAAAAGCAGGAAGGCCGAAGGAAATCCTCCGGCCCGGTCAGTGCCGTCTCGCCGCGTATCAACGGTTCCTTTGGCAATCGGGGCAAATGCCGTAGAGGTACAGCCGATGGAATGTGGGTTTGAAGCCGTGCTTGCGGGCCAGCGCGTCCTGCAGTTCTTCTATCTGCGAGTCAACGACTTCAATGTTGTGCCCGCAGTTTTCACAAATGAGATGATCATGGTGGGCGTCGGCGGCGTGCTCATAGCGGGCCAAACCATCGCCAAACCGCACCTCACGGGCCAAGCCCGCCTCGCACAAAAGTTTCATAGTCCGATAGACGGTGGCCTGGCCAAGGGAAGGATCTTCCTTGCGGACTCTGTCATAGATTTCTTCGGTCGTCAGATGCCCGCTTTCGTTAAAGAACACTTCCATGATCTGCTGACGCTGAGGCGTGTTACGCAGCCCCTTATTTTTCAAGAAGGAA
>URTO01000295.1 GCA_900550745.1 uncultured Desulfovibrio sp.
CGAAAACAGGCGTGTCAATAATGTGTTGTAAGAACGATCAGTCAAAAGCGAAAAGTATGAAAGATTGGTAACCTATCGTACAGCATAGACAGAAATGTTGCCCCGGAAATCTATCTGGGGCAACACATCGGGTGGCTGGAAATGGAGAGGTGAACGGGAGAACCAGCAGGGGGCTCCCGTCATTTTTGAGCGTGCTACATTAGGTCGATACCCTTCCAATAGGGTACGGCAAGCACGACGACAAAGATTCCTACGATGAGCATACGGATCGCCAAGGCGGTTGCGATGTGGCGGAGCAGGATCTTTTCAGTGATGAAAATATAGAGGAAGTAGACGGCTTCATACGGGAAGATGTATTGATCCAAGCCAAAGTTGAATGCGTAGAACAGCGGGAGCGGGTTTACGTTCATGGCCGTCCCCAGCTCTCCGAAGGCGGGCGTAAACGCGGCCGTCGCTGCAAGCGGGGTCAGCAGGAAGTTGATGACGACCCCGGCGATATAGGCGCATACGACGGACATGGTTTCGCCCCATCCCTGAAGCAGGGGCACGATGCTCGCCACGGCCCACTTGTTCGCGCCGACGCTGCCGCCGACAAAGCCGATAGCCATACAGCCCGTGATGAACACGAGGAATACGATATTCAGGTTGCTGAAACTCTCGCGGTCAAGGACATTGATGCCGGGCAGGTAGCTCAGGAGTGCCAGCACGCAACAGACGTATACGGGATCAATATGAGTCAGGGGCTCCAGCATGAAGCCGAGGATGATGCCGAGGACGAGAATAAGCAGCTTGATCTCACGAGGTTGGATGGGGCCCATTTCACGGCGGCTTTGCTCGATGAATGTGGAAAAGTATGCCCCGGAAACAAGCGTTTCGCGCCCCTTCACGATGTAGACCGTTGCCATGGACAAAGCGTAGTATATCAAATTGATGAATGTTGCCTGATAGACATAATCCCAAAAGTTGACGGTCTTGTCCGTCCCCTTGAGCATCATCCCGAAGGCCCAGATGAAGGACTCCGAAGAGTGCAGGAACATGAACTGCGGGGCCGCCGCCGCAAAGAAAGCCATCATGACGATGGTGGACGACATACGGGACTTGGCATCAAGCTGGAGCGCCTGAATAATGCCTACGGCGATGGCGCAGAAGATGACTACGCGGGCGAGGATCGAGGGCAGGATGACGACGAGCACGAGCCCGGCGAGGAAGAATCCCGCCACAAGACCGTTGAAGGAGCCGCCGGTCAGCTTGAGGCATTGCAGGGCCAGCCGCTTGGCCAGCCCCGTCTTTTCCATGCCTTCGCCAATGATGACCGCCGCGAAGCTCAGCCACGGGAGCACGGTAGCCCACGGCCCGAATACGACTTCGGCATCCGCCACGCCGCAAAGGATATAGGCGAACGTGAGCATGGCCGCCACGCCGATGGCGGGGAATACATTGAGCGCCCACGCTATGATGGCGGCGCTGGTAATCCCCATGTATAGTGGGAAATGCGGCGAAACCTCTTGTGGAGAAAGGAAATAGATGCCGCAAGGGATAAGCAGGGTCATGGTCCACTTGAGAGCCTGAACGGGATTCATAACGACCTCTGTTGGTATGAGGGAAGGATGGCCTGACCAGATAGGGAATGTATGGGCGTTTACCGGTATGCTTCGGAATTCTGGCGGAATTTTGGAAAGCAATTGGGAAGGGCGGCCGTATGGCGGAGCCGGGGAGGTTGTTTCCCCGGCGTGTTGCCTATTTCAGGCGGTCGCGCCATGCCGTGCGGGGCGTACCGTCTTCCTGCCAGACGCGGAGGAACTTGTCGCGGAGCAAAGGGTTCGTGAAGGTGAAATCGGCCCGTAAATGACGTCCCCGGCTTTCTTTGCGCTCACGTGCCGCAATCATGAGCGCTTCGCCGAGATCGAGCAGATTGAGCACTTCCGCAGCGCGCATCAGTTCGTGGGAGTCGGATGCCGACATTTCCTTGTTGATTTTTTTCCGCAGGTCGCCGAGATACTTGATGCCTGCCGTCAACAGCGTATCGGAGCGCAGACGGTGCGGGCCGCAGTCCGCGTATTCGGTCATGATCTGCTGGAGAGCAAAGTTCGCTTCCTGCCATGACGCGCCGCCGCTGCGTTCATACAGGCCGCTGAAAAAAGCCATGCGTTCCTGACAGAAAGGCGTCCCGTCCACATCGGCGGGCTGCCCAAGCGTTTTGTAGTCCCCCGCGTGATGCCCAGCGATCCAGCCGTAGACCGCCGCAGCGCCGATGTCGCCGCTGATGTTGCCCATCATGTCGCCCGCCGCGAACAGGCCGCGGATATTGCTCTCGCCGTTGATGTCGATTTCGATGCCGTTGGTACAGAGGTTGGCTTCGTACTGTCCGAATTCCACGGCATGTTTGCCGGGATCGATGCCTTCCTTGTCCATATAGTCGAGCAGCGCGGTGAGCCCTTCGCACCGCATGGCCCAGCGCATATGCTCAAGGTCTTCCGGGCTCGCGCCGGAACAGTCCATATAGGCGGGGCCCGTGCCGTTGAGCTTCAGATCGGTAAAGGCGGACGCCCAGATGTCGCTGGTCATGTCGCCGGTTTCCACATTGGGTTTGGTGATGAACGGGCCGATGGGCTTGCCGTTGGGGTAGCGGTAGACGCCGATCCATGTGGCCTTGCCGCAGCGGGCGAGGAACCGGGGCCCGGCATGGCGGTAGGTCTTTTCCATGTTGACGAGATGGGCCCCCAAGCGCCACGCTTGTGCGATGGAGTCGCCGGTCCCGGAAGGGCACATGTTCGTGTTGAACATCTGGCTCGGCGTGGGATCGGTCGTGAACAGGCGGCTGACGTATCCCGTGGCAACCACTACCGCTTTGGCCTTCACGATGCGGTAGGCCGGCTCGTCGGAGGAAATGTCGAGGGCCAGAGCTCCGGTGATTCCGTCCGCATCGCGGAACAGTTCCAGTACCGGCGAGTGATTGACGATATGGACGCCTCGTTTCTTGGCCTGTTCCGTGAGCACCTTTTTTTGATTGTGGCCGTCATACTTGAGGAAGATTTTCGGACGCCCCGGATAGGCATGGCCTTCAAAGTGGAAATCCCCTGTGGGCTTCATGTTGATGCCCCAGTCGTTCCACATGTTGACGATGGTGGGGCTGGTTTCCAGAAAGCGCATGACAAGCGGCGTGTCGTTGCTGGTGGCGTTTTGGCTGTCCATGAATTCCTCATAGACCACATCGATGGAGCCATGCTTCTCCGGGATATAGCAGAGAAAATGGTCGTTGCCCGTGGCCCCCGCCCCGCTGCGTTTCGTATTGGCTTTGTCCAATAGGGTCACGCTCGCGCCTTTGTCCGCCGCCGCAATAGCGGCCATAAGCCCGGCAATGCCGCCGCCGACAATAAGAACGTCCGATTCCAGCTTTTCTTTGATGGGGATCATGATGGTACCTCCGAAGGATAAAAGGATACTGCTGCGTTATTCTTTGGGTTTGAGGGAATCAGAATCCACATAGAGCAGCATATGCGTTAGCGGAAGCCGGAGCTCAATCGCCTTGGCCCGGCAATCAAGAACACAGGCGTTACAGTGCCAGCATTCATAAGGGCGGCGCACTTCAGGAATTTTGTCCTTCTTGGGCTCGTGGCTGGACGGCTTCCATTTCTGGAAATATCTTTGGTTTTACTACACC
>URTO01000296.1 GCA_900550745.1 uncultured Desulfovibrio sp.
ACATCCCGCCGCTGGGGAAAGGAAGGCTGAAAGATGAATCCCTTTGAGAAGGTACTGAGCGCCGTGCGGCAAAAAAGGCCGCTGGTGCATTTTATTACCAATTATGTTACAGCCAATGATTGCGCCAACATAACGTTGGCTTTGGGAGGTTCGCCCATCATGGCCGATGATCTGCGTGAAGTGGAACAGATCGTCGGGCATTGCTCCGCGCTGGTGCTGAACATGGGGACGCTCAGCGAGCGGGCGGTGCAATCCATGCTGGCGGCGGGGAAGGAAGCCAACAGGCTGGGCCGCCCCGTGGTATTTGATCCCGTGGGCGTGGGGGCTTCGCGTTTTCGTAATGAAACCGCAGAAATGCTGCTCCGTGAAGTCCGTTTTGACGTCATCAAGGGGAATAGTTCGGAAATCGCGTATCTGGCGGAAGGGAGCGGCACAACCAAGGGGGTGGACGCGAATCTTGACGCCCTGAGTACGGAAGGCAATCTGAACCGGCACGCGGATCGTGCCCGGAAGGTTAGCGCCCGGACAGGCGCGGTCATCGTGATCAGCGGCCCCATCGATATTGTTGCGGACAGCCATGAGGCATGGGCCATCCGTAACGGGCACCCCATGATGGCCAAGATCACCGGGACGGGCTGCATGTCGGCTGGGGTCATCGGCTGCTGCGTGGGGGCGAACCCGCAAGCGCTCCTGCCGTCCTGCACCTGCGCCATGTCGGTTATGGGGGTCTGCGGTGAGCTGGCGTATGAGAGGCTGCTGCCCGTGGAAGGTGGTTCGGGCACATACCGTGTCTTTCTGATGGACGCCGTAAGCAGGCTGGACGGCGTGACGCTGACCCGCAGAAGCAGGGCGGAACGGCTGCGGATCTGAGGCTTCGCAGAACTGGAAGGCCCGCTTCGTACCCGGTCGTACCCGGAGGGGGAAAACGTCCCTGTGAGAACAGAAAGGTCAACTTCTGCACCCGCTTCGTACACTGAGGGGAGAGCGGGGGCGTATGCCCGCCGCCTTCATGCGGGGAACCTTGGGGGGAATCGGGTTTTGCCGTATGTGGGGCTCCTCACTCCGATAGGCGATGGGAGCCCCAAACGCCTTTGCTATGAGTTTCTTCAAGGAATACTTGAACGGGAGGAAAGGAACCCTTTGCCGCAGGGATGGGGTTTTCCGGTGTGCGTGAGGCGTGGCCACCGGCCATGACGGTTCACTTTCCAGCGTGCAGTTTTCCGGTGTGAGTAAGGCGTGGTCCTGCGTATGGGCCATACGGTGTCCGCTGGACGGGCGTGGGAAGCTCCGATGAGGCGATTCCGGCCTTTGGATACGGCAGGGTGCCAAAACGTCTTGCGCTGGCCCCGTTGGGCCGTTATGGATGGAACCAATCAACGGCGGGTGCCCCCCTTGGCTCTCGCCCTTATTCTTGAGGCGTCGGCCCTGTGCCCGCGCACGGGAGGATAGATGGAAGCGTCGAAGAGCGACAGTTTGGTGAAGAAGTTCGCTGCCCTTGAAAATAAGACGTGGTTCCCGCAGGAACTTTTGGAACTCGTAAAGGCCGTATGCCGCCTGCAGGGTGAGGTGAAGGCTTCGTTGGCGGTTTCCGTCGATCCGGCATTGGTTTGCGGCGATCTGGAGCACCGGCAGGGCGCGCCGCTGCTGGCGAGGGAGCAATTCCCCGTCGATGCGGCGGGGGCTGAAAAGCTTTTCCGCGCTATCCTGGAAGTGGCGGAATCCCTGCCGCAGCTCCGCACGGCTTCCCAGCTTGTTCGGGATAAGCTGATCCGGGGCGACATCCGGTCGGAAGAACTGTTCCGCGCCTACATGCTGGAAAACGCCGAACCCTTTGAGGCATGGGCCAAGGAAGCGCCCGACGCGCCCAACCTGCTGCCGTTCCTTGTGTACAACGGCATGGAGCCGTGGCTTGAAGCGGTGGGGGAAGCGCTTTCCGCCGCCTATCCGCAGAGCGACGTTTGGCAGCACGGGCACTGTCCGGTATGCGGGAGCCCGGTTTTTATCGGGCATTTGAGCGGTCCGGAGCCGTCACGCAACGAGGGCCGGGACATCAACAAGGGTGGAAAGCGGCTGCATACGTGTTCGTACTGCCGGACGACGTTCCGGGCCAAGCGTATCCAGTGCCCGTTCTGCCTTGAGGAAGACGCCAAGAAACTGGACTACTTCACGGCGGAAAACGAGCCGGGCTATCAGGTCCATGTTTGCCGCTCGTGCAAGAGTTACATCAAAATAGCTGACTTCCGCGAATTTTTTGGCCGGGAGAGCATCCCCGCGCTGGACGATCTCGAATCCCTTCCCCTCGACATCGCCGCCCAGAACGAAGACTTCCACCGGGTTGCGCCTTCGGAATGGGGGCTGTAAGCCACACCTGCGCAAATAAGGCCGCACCGCCTGTCCCGCAAAACGGGTTGGCCGCAACCACACGCGCGCAAATGGGGGATGAACCCACGCATCCCTTTGGGCCTCGTGCAGCTTTGGGATACGGGGCGTACATTGTGGAAAAGTATCCGTTATGGGATGGATATTGTCATTTTTTCATATAATCAGGCGGCCTAGCTCCATTATTGTGGGGATGGGCCGTTTTTTGAGGGGCACGTCAAACCGGGTGATAGGCGGAGACATTCGCTGTTGCAATGAAAACAATATTTCAACCATATGAAATTCAAAATGAATTTTTAGAAAATCATCAAAGGGGCGAATGCCGCGATAGGCGTCGCGCCGGAACGGGAAGGCGCGAGCTCATCGAAGGCCCACAACAGGAGCCGATGCGCCTCCATCCGGGCCAGATCCTTTTTAACCGAGCGAAGGCCGGCGGCACCACGAAAACCTTTTTCTTGACTCCGTCCGTGCCTCTCGTATCCTTTTGCGGGAACGCACGCGCCGTTTCGGAACAGGCGGGGGGGCGGGCGTTGTTCTTGCTATCCTCTTTTCCAAAGGAGCTTCCATGAATATCGCGCTGGTGGCGCACGACAACTGCAAAAAGGATTTGGTTCGGTGGGCGCGGGAGCACGTCAATGAGCTGAAAGGACATCGCCTGACCTGTACGGGGACGACCGGACGCCTCATAGACGCGGCGTTGCGCGAGCTGCTTGGTGACGAAAGCCCATCGACTCCCGTGGAATGTTTGAAATCCGGGCCGCTCGGAGGCGATCAGCAGATGGGTTCCCGTATCGCGGAAGGCAAGATTGACGCCCTGATTTTCTTCTGGGATCCGATGTTGGCCCAGCCGCATGACGTGGACGTCAAGGCTCTGCTGCGTATTTCCAATCTGTATAACATCCCCACGGCTTGTAACGTTGCCACAGCGAACTGCCTTGTCTCGTCGCCTGCCTTCTTACAGGAACATCAATCGACATACGATTTTTCCGAATATACCGAGCGTTCGCTTCGTTAGGGCGGACATTTCCTTGGGGCGGTGCGGGCCGCCGCTTCTCGCGAGGCGTCTCAGAGGGGGGTCCCTGTGAGGCGCCTTGTCTTTTTGGGGACGTTGCTTTTGTGGAAGGCCTTGTCATAGTACACGGTTGTTTTGTTTTAGCAATATATTGAAAATATATACTTTTTCTCCAATCTTTCCGGCGGTCTGTTCTTCCTTTACCTGCTTCTCGTAGCCGGAGGTGTCCACCTTGTGGGGCGCGAGCAGTTCC
>URTO01000297.1 GCA_900550745.1 uncultured Desulfovibrio sp.
TGTTTTTTTAATTTCAAAATACTATTTTAATAATTTCAAATAGTTATATGTTAAATGACGACACGGCCCAGCCGTCAATATCCGAACCAAAAACTTCCAGCCCAATGATACGGGGAAATACGGCGGCGCGTCTTCCCAATGCCTTTCTGGGGGAAGGGAACGGCCTACATGAACCGAAGGCAAAGGCCCTACCGCAGGATATGGTTGTTTCATCTCCAAGGTATGGTGAAAATACGGCCTTTTTCTCCAGCTTCCCATTGGTGGACGGCTGGGGCATGTTATCGGCTATCCCTTCGGAACTTCACGAAAGCGCCAACCATTCCCTATGGTGCAGACAAGGCAAAAAGAAAGGGCGTCCCCGAGGGCTCGCAAACGCGGGGACGCCCTGCCCGGCGTCCGGGGGGTCGGACGCCGAACGCTTATGCCTGCCCGGACGAACCGAGTACGGCGCAAATCTTATGACGAACCATCTCGCGCACGGCTTCGCGGCCCGCAGCCAGATAGGCGCGGGGATCGAAGGTTTCCGGGTGCTCCGTAAGGAGGGTTCGGATGGCGGCGGTGACGGCCAGCCGCAGATCCGTATCAATGTTGATCTTGCAGATGGCGGAAGCGGCGGCGCGGCGAAGCAGATCTTCAGGCACGCCGGAAGCCCCCGCGACGTTCCCGCCGTGCGCGTTGACGGCGGCCACGGCCTCCTGCGGCACGCTCGACGCGCCGTGCAGCACCAGCGGCACGCCCGGCAGACGGGCGGCAATGGCGTCAAGGCGCTCGAAATCAAGCCGCGCCTCCCCCGAAAACTTGCAGGGGCCGTGGCTCGTCCCGATGGCAACGGCAAGCGAATCGCATCCGGTACGGGCTACAAATGTTTCGGCCTCTTCGGGATCGGTATAAACGGATTCGCGGGACGAAACGGCTTCCTCGACCCCGGCGAGCCGTCCGAGCTCGGCTTCAACCCAGACCCCCCTGTCGTGGGCGTACTCCACGACGCGGCGGGTGACGGCCACATTCTCCTCAAAAGGCAGGTGTGAACCGTCGATCATGACCGAAGTGAACCCGTCGTCGATGCAGGCCTTGCAGATGTCGAAACCGGCCCCATGATCCAGATGCAGCACAAAAGGCACATCGGTTTCTTCCGAAGCGGCTTCGGCCATCTTACGGAGATAGCCCCGCCCGGCGTACTGGCGCGCCCCGTTGGAGACTTGCAGAATCACCGGGGAACGCTCGTCCCCGGCGGCCTGCAAAATGCCCTGCACGGTTTCCATATTGTTGATGTTGAACGCGCCTACGGCGAAACCGCCTGCAAGGGCTTTCGCAAACATGTCACGAGGTCCGGTAAGAGGCATCTGACCTATCCTTTGTTCAAAAGGTTCCGCATCGCTTCAAAAAACATGCGCCGCTCCATGCCAAACGGGGCCCAGGCCCCGCCCGGAGGCACCATAATCCCGCAGGGCAACAGGCCATACTGCAAAACCGTGGCCCGGCGGGTATTCCCCCGAAGGCGTTGCACTCAAAAAACGCTCAGGAAAGAGGCCGCATGTTTCCGAAACGCCGCGATACGTTACAGCCAAAACTGGCAACAGCCTTTACAGAAAAGCCTGACGGACATACTCGGCGTCGCGCCTGAGCGCATACAGGGGATCCGGGCCGAAAACCGGCTCCGCATAACGGTTTTCGAGGAACAGCGTCCCATCGTAGCCTTCCCGTTTCAGCGCCGCGAGCAATTCTCCCACGCGGCAAGACCCTTCACCGAGAGGCCTGACGCCGGGTTCGCCGTACATGCCGTCCTTGAGATGCACGCCGCAGCACGCGGCGAGGAGTTCCGGCAAGGCCTCAAACACGTCTTCCCGCCCACGCAGGACAAAATGGGAGAGGTCGAGGCAGGAACAAAGGTTATCGTAGCCGACGATATTCAAGAGGGATTTCATCGCCGTGGCGTCAAGCAGGTTCTCCGTGGCAACGGCAACCCCACGGTGTTTAGCCAGTGCGCAGGCCAGCCGCAGGCAACGGGCCGTTTCACGCAGATCGTCCTTGCTGCGGATAGCCGAAGCCTTGAAGCTCGGCAGCACGATCTGCGGAATCCCCATATCGGCGGCACAGTCCACGGCGGCGGCAATGGCCTTTTCCGCCGCCGCCCGCCGCCCGCTTCCGGGCTCGGCGGTCATGCCGTGCTCCAAGACATCCAGCACAGCCACGGCGGAAAGCCGGATGCCGTACAGCCCCGCCTCTTCCTTCCATTGCCGCCGCACATCAGGCGACGACAGCGGAAAACCCTCCCCGGCTGGCCCAAGAGCAAGCTGGAGGGCATCAATCCCCGTTTCCTTCAGGGCCTTGCAGCATGACGGAGATTGCAGCAGAGGATGCACCCAATTACAGACACCAAGCAATACGGACATATACATTCCTTTCAAAAATCTTGGGAAGGGGCAAAGGCCGGGAAAGGGGAAAGCCTCCTCAGGAGAGGTTCCCCCCTCCACAGCCAATTGCCTCTAACCCCTTCCCATAACGACGCGGATGTAATCCTTTACGGAGTCCTCAATGGACCATTCGGGCGCGTAACCCAGCTCCTTTCGGATAGCGGAATCGTCGAACGAACACGCATACGGCGAGGTGTTCGCGCTGTGTTCCGCATAGGTGACTTTGGTTTCCGGGCAAAGGCGGTTGGTCAGTTCCGCGACTTCCCGAAGCGTGTGGACGCTGCCGCAGACGGTATAGAAACGCTGCGCGGGCTTTTCGGCGTTCCAGACCAGCAGCATGGCCTTGATTGTGTCATGAATGTAGATCCAGTCGCCCCGCTCGTCCGGGTTGTCGACGTGTACTTCGCCGCCTCTGGCGATGGAGTCCACAAGCCCCGTCGTATACTGCGTGGTCAGGCCGTTGGTGCGGTTGGGCCCCCAGACCCATGTGGGACGGATGCCCCGGCCGTCGATGCCGTGATTGTCGGCATACCAGCGCAGCAGGTGTTCCCCGGCCAGCTTGGTCTGCCCGTAGATGGTGGCGGGATCCTTGGGCGCGTCTTCCGGCACGGGCTCAACGGAAGCCGGGCTGTACAGGGAGATGGAGCTCATGAAGAAGAACCGCTTCACCCCGCAGGCCACCGCCGCATCAAGCAGCACCTGCGTGGAACGGAAGTTGACCTGAAACGCCAGCGGCGGATTCCGTTCGCACACGCCCGCCATGAGCGCGCCGAGATGGAAGATCCCCTCGATGCCGTTGGCCGCCACCGCCCTGTACAGGTCGAGATCCGAAGCGCTGTCGCCCTGCACGTAGGTGATCGAACCCATGATGTCCTGCAGCAGATGAGGAACCGGCACACGATCGAAAACGACGACCTCGTCACCCTGCCGCAGCAGGGCGCGGACAAGATGGGAACCGATGAAGCCCGCGCCGCCCGTTACGAGAATACGCATGAAACCTCCCCTGGGATGTCCCCACGGCTAAAAGAAGCGAGGGTGCTGCCACTGAACGGTTTTTGCCTTAGGCTCTGTCATAGAATGTGGTTGTTCCATCCCCACAGCATGGTGAAAGGAGAGCTTTTTCTCTCATTTACCCGTCGATGGCTCTATGGTTGGGGGATTTTATTGGTTATTCCCTAGGCCGTGTCGTCATTTGATATATAACCATTTGAATTATTAA
>URTO01000298.1 GCA_900550745.1 uncultured Desulfovibrio sp.
CACAGCCTCATCGCCTACTCTTCCTTCCGTTGCCTCCCCATGAGGGCCTGCACCGCTTCGCGGGGCGCGAAGCCTTCATAGAGTACGCTGTACATCGTGCCGGTCACGGGCATGTCCACACCGAGGCGCTGCGCCAGCCGGTACACGGCCTGCGTGGTTTTGACCCCTTCAGCCACCATGCTCATGGATGAGGCGATGTCTTCCAGGCTCTCCCCTGCCCCAAGGCGCAGCCCGACCTGACGGTTGCGGGACAAGTCGCCCGAACAGGTGAGCATGAGATCCCCAAGCCCGGAAAGGCCCATGAAGGTCGACGCCCGCGCACCGAGCGCCACACCGAGGCGGCTGGTTTCCGCAAGGCCGCGCGTGACCAGCGCCGCCCGCGCATTCAGCCCAAAACCGAGGCCGTCGCTGAGGCCCGCTGCAATGGCGATGACGTTTTTGATTGCGCCGCCAAGCTCCACGCCCGGCACGTCCGTGCTCGAATAGGCTCGGAACCACGGCGTGGCGAACACTTCCCGCAGCCGTGCCCCAAGCCGCTCGTCGCGGCAGCCGAGCACCACCGCCGTGGGCTTGCAGCTCGCCACCTCAAGGGCGAACGACGGCCCGGAAAGGACGGCGTAGCGGTCTGCGAATCCGGGCAGCTCTTCCCGAACCATGTGCTCCGCCGTAACCAATTCGGAAACCTCAATGCCTTTTGCCGTATTGACGAGGACGCAGCCCGGAGGCACAGCGCCCGCCAACCGGCGAAGCGTCCCCCGCATGGCCTGGCAGGGAACCGACAGGACGAGGATGGAGGTGCCCGCCAGCGCTTCCGCCTGTTCCGGGCCGCCGGTATCCCCGGCCACAGCCCGGATGCCCGGATGCAGCGGCACGCCCCGCAGGTAGCGCGGATTCTCATGATGCGCGTTGATGTGCGCGGCCTGCGCCGCATCCCGCACCAGCAGCGCCACGGAATGCCCGGCATGGGCCAATAAATGGGCCAGCGCCGTACCCCAGCTCCCGCCGCCGAGAACCGCTATCGAAGTTTTGCCCGACATATCACCCTCCCGTGGAAAAATCGGTGGAAAACCGCCGGAACGGGCCGCTTGCTCCGGCTTGCGGCCCGGACGGATTCAACATACAATGCCCGCTATCGTTTCCTAAAATCACCCAATGAGGCTTTTCCTATGTATCGCAATACAAAAAATGTTCCTTACTATGTGTTTGGGCGGGGCTCCCTGGCCCAGCTCGGCGACTTGCTGAAACCCCGCCGCGAAGCCGTGGACGGCCCGGTCGTCTATTTCGTCGACCACTTCTTCCGCGATCATGAGCTGATCGGCCGTCTGCCTATGGAAAAGGGCGACCAGCTCCATTTCGTCGACTCCAGTTCCGAGCCGGAAGTCACCCGCATCGACGCCTTCAAGGAAGCCGTATCCGCCGCCGACAGCCGCATCCCCTGCTGCGTCGTGGGCATCGGCGGGGGCAACGCCCTCGACACCGCCAAGGCCGTCGCCAACCTCCTCACCAACCCCGGCAAGGCCGAAGACTACCAAGGCTGGGAACTCGTCAAGAATCCCGCCGTCTACAAGATCGGCATCCCGACCCTTTCCGGCACGGGTTCCGAGTGTTCCCGCACCTGTGTCCTTACCAATATCCCCAAAAATCTCAAACTGGGCATGAACAGCGACTACACGGTCTATGATCAGCTCCTGCTCGATCCCGACCTGCTCGCCACCGTTCCCCGCAACCAGTATTTCTACACCGGCATTGATACGTTCATGCACTGCATCGAGTCGCTCCAAGGCAGCTACCGCAACGCCATCATCGACGCCTTCTCCGTGCGCGCCGTGCAGCTCTGCGAGGAAATTTTCCTTTCCGACGACATGATGAGCGAAGAAAACCGCGAAAAGATGATGATCGCCTCCTACATCGGCGGGATGGCCGCCGGGAACGTGGGCGTCATCCATCCCTTCTCCGCCGGGCTCGGCGTCGTCCTGCATGTGGCCCACGGCCTCGGCAACTGCCTCGCCCTGAACGTCCTTGGGGACATCTACCCCAAAGAATACAAGCAGTTCCGCACCATGATCGAACGGCAGGGCGTCAGCCTTCCCACCGGCATCTGCAAGGATCTCACCGAAGAGCAGTACGACGGCCTCTATCGCGGCTGCATCGTCCACGAAAAGCCCCTCACCAACGCCCTCGGCCCCGGCTTCAAGCAGATCCTTACCAAGGAAAACCTCATCGAACGCTACAAGAGCATCTAGCGGGGGCGCCTCCGGCTGGCCCCGCAAGGGGCCGGCCCCTACGACAGAGGCACGGAGGCCCCTGCCGCAGCGCCAATTGTCCCGATAAACATGAGGGAACCCGAACCGGCCTACCGCTTCGGGTTCCGCACTGGGCAGCCAGAGACAGGACATCTTATGGACATCAAAGTGAATTTCAGCGGACGTGCGATCAAGTACACCGAAGAAGAGATCGCTGTGGTCGTGGAAGCCATGCGGAACGCGGAACCGCTGACGCAGGGCAAGCATCTGCAAGCCTTCCAGAAGGCGTTCGGCGAATACATCGGGGCCGAGCATTGCTTTGCGGTGATGAACGGCGTGTCCGCGCTTGAGCTTTCCGCGCAGCTCTGCAACTTCAAGCCCGGCGATGAAGTCGTCATCCCTTCGCACACCTTCACCGCCTCGGCCTACCCCTACGCCAAGAAGGGCGCGAAGCTCGTCTGGGCGGACGTCGATCCCGTCACGCATGTGGTCAACGCCGAAACCATCGAAAAGTGCATCACGCCCAGAACGAAAGCCATCGTCGTCGTGCACCTGTACGGCTACGTGGCGGACATGCCCGCGATCATGGAAGTGGCGAAGCGGCACAACGTGCTCGTCATCGAGGACGCGGCCCAGTCCATCGGCGCGGACGTCGGCGGCATCAAGTCCGGCGCGTGGGGCGACATGGCGATCTTTTCGTTCCATTCCCACAAGAACCTCACCACGCTCGGCGAGGGCGGCATGCTGGTCGTCAAAGACCCGAAGCTCGCCGCGCTGGTTCCCGCCCTGCGCCACAACGGGCACTGCGGCTACCCGGAACCCCGGCCCAACTACTGGACGCCGGCGATGGGCAATGTGGACATGCCCATGCTCGACGGCGACATGCTCTGGCCGAACAATTACTGCCTCGGCGAAATCGAGTGCGCCCTCGGCGTCAAGATGCTTGAGCGCATCGACCGGATCAACGCTGAAAAGCGCGCCCGTGCCATCCGTTTCATCGACGCGCTCAAGGATTACCCCGAACTGGAATTCCTCCGCGAAGACACCACCCGCCACAATTACCACCTGCTCGTGGGCTGCATGAAAAACGGCAAGCGCGACGCATTCATGCACGCCATTTCCGAAGAAAAGGGCATCAAGTGCGTGGTGCAGTACATCCCGCTCGACCGTTACGATTTCTACAAGAAGATCGGGCTTGGGGAAGCCGACTGCCCCAACGCCGACGCCTTTTTCGACGGCCAGATCTCCTTCCCCTTCCAGCACTGGCTCAGCGAAGAGGACTTCGCCTACATGCTGAAGTCCACCCGCGAAGTGTTGGAAGGCTTGAGGTAGGAAGAGGGATTGCGAGAAGATTGGAGGGGGCGGGAGGGCCTTTCTGAAGAAAGCCCC
>URTO01000299.1 GCA_900550745.1 uncultured Desulfovibrio sp.
GATATTCCCCTCTGAATCATGGCAAAGTGCGGGATGGGAGGGCTGCCCGCCGTAGGAATACAATTCCCACGATTACAGCGGGCTACGCAAGGATCTTCTTGAAAAGGATATTGTTTTCAAGATGGTAGTGCTGCAAGGTATCTTCCTCGATTTCAGCAAGTTTCTTGTACAGCTCACGGAAGGTGTCGCATCCGTCGCAGGGGACGCTGTAGTCGTTTGTGGCATGGCGGAGCTTTTTGAGCAGAGTCCCTGCGGCTTCGTGCTCCTCTTCCAGAATATGCACCAGCGCTTGGCAATGTTCCTTCGCCTCACTGTTGGCGATGGCCGGGAAAAGTTCCGTCTCTTCGCGGATCAGGTGCGGTTCCATCTCATGCGACAACTGGCCAAACAGCTTGTACACGTCGTACAGCTCGGGATGGCGCTTTCCGTGGGCCTTGAGCACTTTCACAATCAGTTCATGCGCTTCTGGAAGCGCTCCCCACAGATAGCTGTGGTGCTTCGTCAGGATAAACTCCACGAGCCGTTCTGCGCTCATTTCAGAGAAAGGCTCAGCAGGCTTTTCCGTACGGGCGGCAAGTTCATCCAGCGCCTTATAAATGTTGCTGTCGACAAGACGCTGTTCCTTGATGACTTCGCCGAGCAGACGCCCGCCGCCGCAACAGTAGTCGATGCCAGCAGCACGGAAGATGGCGGAAGATAGAGGGAAATTCACCACGATGTTGCCGACGGAGTGTTCGTGCCATTTATTCTGCATAATAAGCCTCCAATGCTTTGGTATGGGAGAACCGTAGCATGAGGCACGGGAAAAACCTTTGAGTATAACTGGCTATAATCCAAACAATACTGCCGATCCGGGCCCGCGGCTCCATCTTGTAAGCCCCTTGAGGCCTGCGCAGCCCGCCCACAGGAGGAGCTTCCGCCTCGTCACGGATGCCCGGATGCACCGTTTCGGCGGAGCCTGCCCGCAGGGGTAGCCCCGGAAACGACACAAAAAGGGGCGGCCGAAGCCGCCCTTTTCGTGAATTCTTACGCCTTGGCTTGCTTGATTACCGATGTGAGGCTGCTGACGAGGCCGGAAATGTTCGCCAGATCCGCGGGCAGGATCATGGTGTTGCCCTCCTTGGCGAGCTTGCCGAACTGTTCCAGGTAGTTTTCCGCAACGCGCAGGTTTGCCGCCTGCGTGCCGCCCGGCCTTTCCATCTGCTCGGCAACGGTGGCAAGGCCGTCGGCGGTGGCCTGCGCAACCGCCCGGATCAGCACCGCGTCGCCCTCGGCCTGATTCTTCATCGCCTGCAGCTTGCCCTCGGATTCGGCGATGGCGGCGGCCTTCGCGCCTTCCGCCATATTGATCCGCGCCTGCATCTCGCCCTCGGACTGCGCGATGAGCGCGCGCTTTTCACGTTCGGCGCGCATCTGCTTTTCCATCGCCTCCATAACCCCGGAAGGCGGCGTGATGTCGCGGATCTCATACCGCAGCACCTTGATGCCCCACGGCGCGGTGGCGGCGTCCAGCGCGGAGATGACCTCCTGATTGATGGTGCTGCGCTCCTCAAAAGTCCTGTCCAGTTCCAGCTTGCCGATGGCGCAACGCAAGGCCGTCTGGGCAAGCTGCACGGAACCGAACATATAATCGCTGATGCCGTAGGCGGACTTTTCAGGGTTCACGACTTGGAGGTAAAGCACGCCGTCGATTTCTACGCTCACGTTGTCTCTCGTGATGCAGGTCTGCTTGGGCACGTCCAAAACGTCTTCTTTCAGGGAGCGGCGGTAGGCCACGGCGTCAATGAAAGGGATAAGGATATGGAAACCCGCAAACAGGACGGCATGAAACTTGCCGAGCCGCTCGATCACCACCGCCTGCTGGTTCGGCACGATAAGCACCGTCTTAAACAGGATGAAGACGACCAGCAAAGCCAAAAAAACGAAAACCGCCAACGAGGGATCGATGAAATCAAGCATGCCATACTCTCCATGTTTGAAGGCTACACAGGCTTCCGGGAGTTTTCCCCTCCGGAAACCACTTCAAGCGTCAACTCGTCATCAGGGATATGCCCCAAGATACGCACCTGCGCCCCCTCCGGCTGCGCTTCCGGGGACACCGCGCGCCAAAAACTGCCGCCCACCGAAATCTCCCCTACCCCATTTACCGGGATAGGCCGGGTTACCGTACCCATTTTCCCGACGTGCAGATTCGGCAGCCCCGCGGACGCGGCGTCCGATGAAACCTGCGTCTTCCCGCGGAAGCTGCGGACAAACAGCCGCCGCAGCGAAAGGAGGAATACAATGGACGAGGCCCCGAAGACGATCACTTCAATGGTCAGATCATCCACGAACAATGCCGTCACCCCCGCCGCCCATGCGCCAAAGCCGAAAAAGAACAGTACGAATGCGGGAGACACCAGCTCCACGGCCAGCAAAACGATCCCCAGAATAAACCACATGGTGGCGACAGACACGACGGCCTCCTCCTTCTTTGAGTACTTCCCGCAACAAAACGCCCGATGCGGCCCCGCAAACGCTACGCATCCCCCAGCGGCAGCCGCGTGCCGACGCCATAGCCTGTTATGGTCGCCACGGCTACAAGATCCCCTTCGGCATCGGTTACCCGAACCTCATATGTAGAAAGCGGCTTTCCTGAACGGAGCGCACGCGCTTCCCCCCGTAAAGGCCCCTCGCGGCTTGAGCGCATAAAGGAAATGGAGGTCTGGGCATTCGTGCAGTACAGGCCGTCCGCATTGGAAAGCGCCGCAAACGCCACGTCCGCCAGAACAAAAATGGCCCCGTCATGCACCGTTCCCATGCCGTTGAGCTGGCATCCGTGCGTCGGCATCCCGACGAGGCTGTATCCCCTGCCCACTTCCAGCACCTCAATGCCCAGCGAAGATGAAACGGGATCATGCCGTCGAAAGTGCGCGCGAATCTCTTCCAGCGTCAACATCCTGCCTCCCTGCAACAACTTATCAGCCAGCCCCGGACGGCTGGCCCCAGCAATAGGCCAATTTTCCATACTCGCGCCAACCCTGTCAACAGCCCGCCCGTTTTCCTTCCGATATCGGAACGTTACCGATAAAACGAAACGATCCCGTCCGCCCGGCCTCGCGCAGGGCAAGGCGACGTCGGCCTAAGCCAACGCTTCACATCCCGTCCATCGTCCCATGCTCGCCAACCAGTCCGCTGAAAACCACAACGTGAAGCGGAAGGGGCCCGCCCTTCCTGAAACACACCTCAATGCAGCGCGAGGCATCACTTCCCGGCATTTTGACCGTGGACGGATGAGCCTATAAAAAGGCTCTGTTAGAACATGTGGTTGTTTCATCTCCACAGTGAGGTGAAAAATACGGCCTTTTTCCGGTTTTCCCCTTGGCGGGATCCACGGCCAAGGCATTTCCGGTTATCCCTTTGGAGCTTCAAGAAAAAAGCATCAACCATTTTCCATAACAGAGCCTATAAAAAAGGCGCCCTCCCAATCAGAAGGGCGCCCTTATCGCTTACTTCTTCGGCATAGGGGGCCGGATGGTCATCACAGGGCATGGCGCGGCCCGAACCACTTCATGCGCAACGGATCCGAACAGCAGGCGATCAAACCCCGCCCGTCCGTGCGTGCCCATAATAATGAGGTCGATCCCCTTTTC
>URTO01000300.1 GCA_900550745.1 uncultured Desulfovibrio sp.
AGGGGGCCCGGGGGGAATTATTCCCCCCGGACAGGGGGTCAAGGGGGGCGGTAGCCACCCTTGCCGCCGGAGGCATAACGAGGAGCACCATCATGAGTTTTCTTGAACAGAAAATACGGGATGCGCACACAGCCGGACGCACGGCGCTCATTCCCTTCGTCACCGCAGGCTTCCCCACGCTCGACACGTTCTGGGGCATCATTGAAGAACTGGACACCAACGGCGCGGACGTGATCGAAATCGGCGTGCCGTTCTCCGATCCCGTGGCCGACGGCCCGGTCGTTGAGGACGCTTCCCGCCGCGCGCTGGAACAGGGCGTCAGCCTGAACTGGATCATGGACGGCCTCAGGCAGCGCGCCGGGAACTTCAAGGCGGGCATCGTGCTCATGGGCTACCTCAATCCGTTCCTCCAGTACGGGCTGGAACGCTTCGCCGCCGATGCCGCACAAGCGGGCGTCTCCGGCTGCATCGTGCCGGATCTGCCGCTTGACGAAAGCGCCCCCATCCGGGCCACGCTGAAAGCGCACGGCATCGATCTGATCGCGCTGGTCGGCCAGAACACGCCGGAAGAAAGGATGCGCGAATACGCCGCCGTTTCAGAGGGCTATGTGTACGTCGTCTCCGTCCTCGGCACTACCGGGGCGCGCGCGGGGCTGCCTCCGCAAGTGGAAGAGACGCTGCGCCGGGCGCGGAAAGCCTTCAAGCTGCCGCTGGCCCTGGGCTTCGGCTTGCAGCACCCCGATCAGCTTGCCGCCATCCCCGCGGACATCCGGCCCGACGCCGCCGTGTTCGGCAGCGCCCTGTTGAAGCATCTCGACAAGGGCAACGCCGCCAAAGCCTTCCTTGAGGTGTGGGCCCGCTAGCCGCAAACGAAAAGGCCGCCGCCGAATCCCTGCCGGATGGACTTCCACCGGCAGGGATTTTTGCTGCCGCACTTTTCCCTATCCACCCCTAATCAGGCGTAAGCCCCGCCCTCTTCACGGAGGGCATTCATCTTTTCGATGTTTTTTAAAAAATCATTTTTAATTTCATATAGTTGAATACAATTCCATTGGAAGCGCGGATGTCTCCCACGGCGGGCCGTTGACGCTTGTTCTTTTTTTGACTAGAAGGGACGTTTCACCTTTTGCATTATTTCTCTTGTTATTTCCCTTTATTGCCTTCAGGATTGCCCATGCTCGGAACACTTTTTTTCGACAAGCAGGATCGTGAACTCCTGCGTATGATCAACGAAACGATCGATCACGGCCCCTCGCAGGATCTTGAACACAAGGTCTTTGACGCCAATCTCCATCCGCATGGCATCCTGGAACTGACGACGACCCACGAGTACAGGATGGCCCACGCGGTCATCAACCTGCTCGGCAACCTTGAGGCCGGGGGCGCTCCGGATCGGCTCATGGCCCTGCGCATCCTCCGCGACGAAGTGCTGCACAGCGCCCGCACGCCCTTCCGGTACAATACGGGCCGCGTCCTCATCCAGATCATGAAGGAGATCGTCCGGTCTCGGCAGGATGAACTGACGCAGCTTGAACTCGTGCACGATTTCAGGAAAGTCACGTCCGGGAACCCCCGCCTCGTGCGCCAATTCCTGAATACATACCATTTGTTGGAAATGCCTGAGGAATGGAACCAGCTTACCTTGGATCACCATGTCCACGATGCCAATACCAAGGGCCGCAAGAATGCGACGCACCTGATCATGGACGCATGGATCAAGGGCATCCGCTACCTCACCGTCGTCTATTACAACTACGTGGAGCCCGCCGCCGCGCGCGAACTGCTGCAAGCCGCCGAGATCATGGGCGTCGACGTCCGCATCGGCCTCGAATTCCGCACGCCCTTCCGGGATCGCTTCGTCTCCTTCGTCTGGGCCCCGCGCGGGTTCTCCGATCCTGAAGCGTTTTTGTCCTTCCTCGCCGAGCGGCCTATGGTCGCCCTCATGAACGAAGGGCGCAAGGCATCCCTCTGGATGCAGCGCCACGTCATGGATACGCTCCACCTGTGGAACGCCAAGCACGCCCCGGCGCTGGCCGCTGAGCTCGAAATCCCCGTCCCGCTTCTTGAGCCGGAGGCGTTCCTCGCCTATGTGGGGACGGGGCAAACCTCATTCCTCCACCTTGCCGAATACGTGCACAAGACGCTCCTCAAGCACCTTGCCCAGCGGGTCAAGGCATTGCGGGAGGAGGCACTCACCGCCACCAGCGAACGCCAGAGCCAGATCGCGCAGCTTATCCGGCGCATGGACATGCTGACGATCGAAGTGATCATGGAAACGTGGCTCAAGCCCGAACGCAATCCGGAGCTCCCTTCCCCCGACGTGCCGGACAACGCGCCGGACACGCCGGAACTGCTCAGGATGCCTCCCCATGTGCTGCTTGACTGGCTTTCTTGCCTGCGCAGCGGCTACCGCATCACGCTCCAGCTCGCGGAACTTGCCGCCGAGGACGTGCTCGAACTGCTCTGGGACTGCCAAGGCATGATCACCCATCTGGAGCTGTTCAACCTCAAGGAATGGCAGGAGGGGCATCTCCGGCACCTCACGGCGATCAACGATCTCCAGATCGCCATCAACAAGGGGAGCGTCCTGCACCTCAAGCAGATACTGCGGGGCATGATCCGTACGCTGGAAGCCTCGTCTTCCGAAAAGGACAAGGAACGCTGCGCCAAGTTCCGCATCATCCTGCGCAACATCCCCTCGCTGCAGGCCCCGTACAAGGTCGCGCCCCTGCGCGCCCGCATCGGGACGGACTCCACAAGCCACTCTGGCGTGCGGCACGGCATGGGCCTTGCCATGCCCGAAACCCTCCCCCACGGCGCACGCAGGCAGATCGCCAAGGGCAAGCAGTTCCGGCCCATTTACCTTCCCGTGTCGTTGTCGCTGGAGTTCCGGGAAACCTATGTCGAGCAGGAACGCTATTCGGCCTTCATGCACTGGCTCGGGCCGCGCTTGCGCCGCATTTGGGGGTTCAGCCATTTCGGGCTCCGCCGCACCAAGGAGTGGCGCGCCTCTTCCGGCGTTATCCAGATCGGCGAAGAAGGCAACGTCATTACGATGGGCGGCATCGGCGGCGAACTGGACAACGGCCTGCGTGCCGAACAAACCGAAAAGGCCCGTCCGCGATGGCTCGGCTTTTCGCGCCTCAGCACGCCCATTTCCAATACGCTCAAGGTGCTCGCGGGATTCATCCCGGCGCTGGTGACCTTCCTGTACACACAGGAGTGGTGGGTGCTGGCGTGGTTCGGCGCGCCCCTATGGTTCCTCATCACGGGCCTGCGCAACATCCCGCAGGCCATCCTCGGCGGAGGCGGCATGTGGAGCCGCTCCCTCCTGCGCTGGAACGATTATGTAAGCTGGACCCGCGTTTGCGACTCTCTGCTGTACACGGGGCTGTCCGTTCCCCTGCTGGAATATTTTATCCGCGTGCTGCTCTTGGAGGACGGGCTTGGGCTGACGGTCAAGGATCACCAGTTCCTTGTCTTCTCCATCATCGCCGGGGCGAACAGCATCTACATTTCGCTGCACAACATCTATCGTGGGTTCCCCAAGGAAGCCATCATCGGGAACCTCTTCCGAAGCTTGCTCGCCATCCCGGTTTCAGTGTTCTACAACGACGTGCTGGCCC
>URTO01000301.1 GCA_900550745.1 uncultured Desulfovibrio sp.
GAACTGCTCGGCGTGGTCGAAGACCTCCCGGAATGGATCCGCCTTGGCCGCACCGCGTGGCCCAAGTGCTATGACGTTATCGGCGATGGCGACGCCGCCAAGGGCAAGGCTGTCGTCGACATCGTCTTGGCCAAGAAGGAAGCTTTGGCGAAGAAGTAAGCTGTCCCCGGCGGGGAGGGCTTCCTTCCCGCCATTTCTCCGGGAGGTATCATGAAGGTTTTGCGCTGGCTCGACGAATGGGCCGAAGAATTTTGCGTTTCAATAATGCTGTCCCTGCTCATCATCCTTTTGGGGACGGAAGTGTTTTCCCGGTTCCTGCTCGGCAAATCGTTTTCATGGGTTGAAGAGCTGTGCCGTTACCTGTTCGTATGGGCGTCGTACCTCGGCGTCGCCATTGCGGTGAAGCGCAAGGAGCAGCTCCGCATCCTCATGCTCATGGATACGCTGGAAAAGCATTTCCCGCGTCTGGTGAAAGTCTGCTACGTGGTTTCCGAGCTTTCGTTCGCCGCATTCTGCATGCTCGTTTTTTACTACAGCATCAACATGCTCGAAAACATGACCCGTTTCAAGCAGGTTTCCGCCTCCCTTGAAATCAATGTGATGTACGCCTACCTGATCATCCCGCTCAGCATGGCCGTTACGACGTTCCGCGTGCTTCAGGGCCTGTACCGCGATTTTCGGAACAAGACGCTTCACTTTGAAGGCAGGGGGGATTAAGCCATGCTGCTCGTTTTGTCATTCCTCTTTTTCATGTTGCTTGGCTTGCCCCTGTTCGGGGTTATCGGGCTTGCGTCCATCATTTCGATGATCGGGATGCCGTTCCCGATGGAGTTCATCCCCCAGAACCTGTATACCGGCATGGACCAGTTCCCGCTCATCGCCACCATCGGCTTCGTGATGGCGGGGTTCCTCATGGAACCAGCCGGGATCACCGGCGAAATCATTGAAGTCGCCAAGAAGGCGGTGGGCAACATCCGCGGCGGCCTCGCGATGGTGACCATCCTCGCCTGCATGATCTTCGCGGCGCTCAGCGGATCCGGCCCCGCCACCACGGCCGCCATCGGCAGCATCATGATCCCCGGCATGATCAGCGCGGGATACCGCAAGGACGACGCGGCCGCCGTCTCCGCCACGGGCGGGACGCTCGGCATCCTGATCCCGCCGAGCAACCCGATGATCATTTACGGCGTCGTGGCGAATACGTCCATCGCCGGGCTGTTCATGGCGGGCTTCATCCCCGGTTTCGTGCTGACGAGCCTCATGTGCATCACCGCGTACTGCATCGCCAAGAAGCGCGGCTATCAGGGCACGAACGAGAAGTTCTCCATTGTAGGCTTGGGTAAGGCCATCTGGGACGGCAAGTGGGCGCTGGCGACCCCGGCGATCATCCTCGGCGGCATCTACTGGGGCGTGTTCACCCCCACCGAAGCCGCCGAAGTGGGCGTTCTCTGGACGCTGTTCGTCGGCCTGTTCGTTTACCGTAAGCTGACATGGAGGAACATTTCCTCGGCGCTTATCCGCACTTCGGCCTTCGCCGGTTCCGCCACGGTACTGGTCGGCGTTTCGATGGCCTTCTCGCGGCTGCTCACCCTGTACCACATCCCCCAGACCGTGGGCGCGTTCCTCGCCTCCATCTCCACCGACCCGACGATCACCCTGCTGCTCATCGCGTTCTTCATCTTCCTGTGCGGCTTCGTGGCGGATACGCTGGCGATGGTCGTGGTGCTCGCGCCGGTGTTCCTGCCCATCACGAACGCCCTCGGCATCCATCCGATCCAGCTCGGCATCCTGTTTGTGGTGTGCTGCGAAACCGGGTTCCTGACGCCTCCCTTTGGCGCGAACCTGTTCATCACCATGAAGATCACGGACGTGAAGCTTGAGGAAGTGGCGCTGAAGGCATTCCCCTACTTGTGTACAATCTGGCTGCTCATCATTCTTATCGCGGTCTGCCCGCAGGTGGTGATGTTCCTGCCGAACCTGCTCATGTAAGCCCTCCCGGGGGCCCTTCGTGCGGCGGATTTGCCCATCCGTCGCGCGGGGGGATTCCCCTTCATGTCAACCTTGCGGAGTTTTTGTCATGATCCTCGGAAAGATGAAGTCGCTGCTTGTCGTGCTGGCGCTGGCCCTTTTGTCGGCGCCCGCCGTACAGGCCGCGCCCGCCAAGCTTTCAAGCGCTTGGATGGGCGAACACGAAACCTTTGTGGCATGGTACGCCAAGCAGCAGGGCTGGGACAAGGAAGCCGGGCTGGATCTGGCGATGATGCCTTTTGATTCGGGCAAGAACATCGTCGAAAGCCTTGCCGCCTACGACTGGGCCGTCGCCGGCTGCGGCGCCGTGCCCGCCCTGACCACGCCGCTCAGCGACTACCTGTACATCATTGCGGTCGCCAATGACGAATCCGCCAACAACGCCATTTACGTGCGCAAGGACAGCCCCATCCTTGGGGCCAAGGGGACGAACCCGGCCTATCCCAATGTGTACGGTTCCGCCGTAACCGTACAGAAGGCCGACATCTTGTACCCCAAAAGCACGTCCGCGCATTACCTGCTGGACACATGGCTGCGCATCCTCGGCCTTGGCGAAAAGGATGTGAAGCTTCAGGAAATGGAGCCCACCCCGGCCCTGAGCGCCTTTACCGGCGGTGTGGGCGATGCTGTGGCTTTGTGGGCGCCGCTGACCTATGAAGCGGAGGCCAAGGGGTTCAAGGCCGTGGCGGATTCCAAGGACTGCGGCATCACGCAGCTTGTCCTGCTGGTGGCGAACCGCCGTTTTGCGGATCAGCACCCTGAGCAGGTGCAGGCGTTCCTCAAGATGTATATGCGCGGCATCGAAGCCCTGCGCGCCAAGCCCGCCAAGGAGCTTGCCGCCGATTACGTCCGTTTTTACAAGGAATGGACTGGCCGCGATCTGACGCCTGAAATGGCTGTTGCGGACATCCAGAGCCATCCGGTATTCACCCTTGACGAGCAGCTTGCCATGTTCGCCCCTGGCGGCAGCGTCCAGAAGGCCCTCAACGAGATCGTGGACTTCTCCATCAGCCACGGCAACTTTACCCCGGAACAGATCGACAAGATGAAGGGCAAGACGCAGGTTACCGCCCGTTTCCTTGAGGCCATCAAATAGGCCGCCTGAAAACAGGGCAGCCCCGCCCCTTTCCGGTTCACGCCGGGAGGGGCTTTTGTTTTGGCTGTGCCATAGGAAATGGTTGATGCTTCTCAAGGCGCCGTCAGAGCATGTGGCTGTTTCATCTCCACAGCACGGCGAAAATACAGCCTTTTTCTCCAGTTTTCCCCTTGGCGGAATCCATGCCTAAGGCATTTGGCTGGTTATTCCTTTGGAACTCCAAGGAAAAAAAGCATCAGCCATTTTCTATGGCACAGCCAATCTTAAAGTTCATTTGTTCTAGGGCGTGTCGTCAATTGGATACAATCTATTGAAATTGTTTAGTTATTTTAAAAATCATGAAAAGATTGTTTTCAATGTTTTCAAATAGTTATATAAAATGATTGATGCTTTTTTCCTTGAAGCTCCAAAGGGATAATCGGCAAAATGCCTTATCCGTGGATCCCG
>URTO01000302.1 GCA_900550745.1 uncultured Desulfovibrio sp.
GGGAAGGGGAACCTTTCTCCAGAAAGGTTCCCCTTCCCCTCCCCACATACATCCCTTAGCAGCCCACCTCGGTCCCGGTTTCAGGCATACGCTTGCCGCGGGAAAGGAACAGCACCAGCGAAGCGGCGGCGGAGGCGATACCGATGAGCGTGGACGCCTCGACGGACATGCCGAACCCGATCTTCGCGTAGCAGAGATAGGAGACGCACACCACGGTCATGAAGGCCGCCGGAAGGGTCGCTATCCAGTGGAAGCGCCCGCGGCGGGCAAGGTAGACGGCGATGGCCCACAGGGTCACGCAGGACATGGTCTGGTTGGCCCAGCCGAAGTAGCGCCAGATGACCGCGAAATCCACGCAGGTCAGGGCGATGCCCGCGATGAACAGCGGGATGGCGATCATGAGGCGCTTGGCGATGGGGCCCTGATCGATGCGCAGCGTGTCGGCCACCAGCAGGCGGGCGCTGCGGAAGGCCGTGTCACCCGTGGAAATGGGCAGCACCACCACGCCGAGGATGGCAAGTATGCCCCCGATGGGGCCGAGCAGGGCCATGGAGATTTCCTGAACCACCAGCGTGGGCGTCCCGGCCTTGATGACTTCGCCGAGGGCTTGGGGCGATTCGTAGAAAGACAGGCCGAGCGTCACCCAGATCAGCCCAAGGACGCCTTCGGCGATCATGGGGCCGTAAAAGAGCATCCGGCCGTGCTTTTCGCTTTCCATGCACCGGGTCATGAGGGGCGACTGGGTGGCGTGGAAGCCGCTGATCGCGCCGCAGGCGATGGTGATGAACAGGAGCGGCCAGATGGGAAGGCCGGTCGGATCGGTGTTCACGAAAAAGTCGGTGTTGGGCAGGACGGGGCGGTCGCTGAGCATAAGCGAGCCGACAAGCCCGAAGGCCATCACCAGCAAAAGAATTGAGAAGAAGGGATAGATGCGCCCGATGATGGCGTCAATGGGCATGATTGTGGCAAGGAAGTAGTAGGCGAAGATAACCGTGCCCCAGAAGGGCAGGCTGAAGCTCGTCAGGTTGGCGAGCAGGGCGGCGGGGCCGAGCACGAACACGGCGCCGACCATGATCATGAACGCGATGGTGAACACTTCCATAAAACGGCGGACGCCGGTGCCGAGGTTGCGCCCGATGATCTCAGGGTAGGAAGCCCCGCCGTAACGCAGGGACATCATGGCCGAACAGTAGTCATGCACCGCGCCGCCGAAAATGCAGCCGAAGACGACCCAGAGCAGGGCGGAAGGCCCGTACAGCGCCCCAAGGATAGGGCCAATCACGGGGCCGAGCCCGGCGATGTTCAGAAGCTGGATGAGAAAAATCTTGTAGCGGGGCAGTTCGATATAGTCCACGCCGTCGCGCCGGGTTTTGACCGGCGTGGGGCGCCCGAAATCGGCTCCAAACACTTTTTCCACGAATGCGCCGTACACGAAGTACCCGCCGAGCAGCAGCGCGAGGCTGCCCCAAAAATACCATAAACCAGACATGATCTCCTCCCATATCTGTGAAACCCGTGGGGCCGTTTCCGCCACGGCGACCGGAAGGACGGCATGCCGTTCCTGTGCGTTTCGCTCCTCGCTTGTCCGCATCCAGCGCTTTTCCGGGACGCCCCGCCCCGGAGCCCGTCCTGACCCGCCGGTCGTGAACGAGAACGATTACCCTCCTTTTCCCCGCTTGTACATAGCCGAAAACACCTCAAAATATTTTTATGCCCCTGTTATTTCGGCCTGACCAATATGATGGACACATCCATGACGTTGGTGCGCGTGGGGCCTGTACGCAGGAGGGTTCCGGCCTTGAGCAGCAGGGGGTAGCTGTCGTTGGCGCCGAGGCTTTCTTCCGGGTGCAGCCCGATGGCGCGCAGGCGGGCCAGATCGCCGCTGAAGGCGTAGCCGCCCGCCGCATCCGTGGGGCCGTCCGTGCCGTCCGTCCCCACGCAAATGAGGTCGATGCCGCGGTCGTCCGCCAGTTCCAACGTGGCGGCGAGCGCCATTTCCTGATTGCGCCCCCCCTTGCCGCTGCCCCGGATGGTCACCGTGGTTTCGCCCCCGGCGAGCAGGCAGAGCGGCGCATCGCCGGGGCGCAGGCCCGCTTGGGCGCGGCGGGCTTCGGCGACGAGCCGCGCCGCCGTCAGCCGGGCCTCGCCGCTCATCTCCGTCGTGAGGATGCGGGGCACGAAGCCGCACCGCGCGGCCTCGTCCGCCGCCGCTTCCAGCGCCTGTTTCACCGAGGCCACGAGCACGTTGCGGACGCGCCCGAAAGCCGGTTCATCCGCCTTCGGCGTTTCCGGGATGCGGCCTTGAAGCCCCGCCTCAATACGGGCCCAGATCGACTGCGGCATTTTCCAGCGCAAGCCGTAATGCTCCACCACGCGCAGACAGTCCGCGAAGGTGCTCGTATCCGGCACGGTGGGGCCTGAGGCGATGACGTCAAGATCGTCGCCCACCACGTCGGAGACGATGAGCCCAAGCACGGTGGCGGGGAAGGCCGCCCGCACGAGGCTGCCGCCGCTGAAGCGGGAGAGGTGTTTGCGCAGCGTGTTGATCTCGTGGATTGTGGCCCCGCATTCCAGCAGCATGGAGGTGAGCCGCTGCATGTCGGCCAGCGGGATTTCCGGGGGCAGGGCCGGGGTAAGCGCGCTGGCCCCGCCCGTGAACGTACACAGGATGAGGTCGTCCTCGCGGCTGTCTAAGGCCATGTCCACGATTTCGCCCGCAGCCGCCGCGCCCGCCTCATCGGGGACGGGGTGTCCGCCTTCCTTGATCCTGATGCGTCTGGTTCGCCGGCCTTCCGGCAAATCGTGCCCGTATTTGACGATCACAAGCCCGTCGCTGATGCGGCCGCCGAGCAGGTTTTCCAGCGCCGCCGCCATCGGAGCCGCGCCTTTGCCCGCGCCGAGCACGCGGATACGGCGGTAGGCGTCGAGATCGCCCGACCACGCGGGGGCTCCCGCTTCATCGATCAGGGTCAGCCTGTTGCCGTCAAGGCGAAGGTGGCGCAGCACGGCCACGTCGGGCGCTACGGCGTTCAGGGCCGCATCCGTGAGGCGGCGCAGTTCGGAGGCTGCTGGGGAGGAAGGCAGATCGGTCATGGTGCGGCTCCTGTTGTGTCGGTTGGGGAGGTCGAAAAGCTTTTGTGCCGGCTCAGCCATAGCAAGGGATTGGTGCCTGTTTCATACGGTTCAAGAGAGATGCTGGGGAATACTCTTCCGCCATTGGGATCGCCGGTAATTGCCTTTAAAAATTCAATGAAACCAGTCAGTCAAACCTTGCATCGGCCCAATGCCGTGACAGGCTTTTACGATTATGGAACCTCTGCCCAGACTTCTCCGGCGGGGCTGCCGGGAGGACGGCGGGCATTGGGAAAAGCAATAAAGGTACCTGCGGGGAAAGGCTTTTCCTCGGTTATGTCGTTAATTAGATATAATCTATTGAAATTATTAAGCACTTCTCAAGTCGCAAGGTTGTTCCAATAAGTTGAAATAGTTATGTTTTAGGCTGTGTTATAGAAAATGGTTGATGCTTTTTTCCTTGAAGTTCCAAAGGGATAACCGGCAAAATG
>URTO01000303.1 GCA_900550745.1 uncultured Desulfovibrio sp.
TCTGCCAGCCTGAATGTTTTCAGTGAATCAATCACTTCCCTGCCGCCCGAAAGCGAATAAATGACCAATGCATCCATATCAGTACGGTAAGGCCAGCGATTGATCAACACGTTCACGGCCTTCGCCTGCTCAAGCGGCGACAGGCGCGACAGTTTCGCCTTGATGTCCTTCCACATGCCCTGTCCGGGGAACTGGCGTTGAGCCACGTATCCCGGATTCTTCCGCTCCTTTTCCAAAACGGAAGTCCATTTCGGCATATTCCCTATCTTGCTCCGCATCTCCAGCGTGCCGAACAGCCGTATAGGACCGCCCTCTTTCCGTTTTCCAGCCGGGGCCGCCTGCGCCTCCGGTTCCCGCGCTGGCTCGGCCGGGGTTACGGCTGGAGGCTGGGACGGTGCCGCATTCCGGGCATCCCCCGCCTTATTCCTGTTTGACAGGAGCGAACCGACGGAACCCCGCTTGAGAAGTATTTCGTCGCCGTCATCCGAAGCGAACGCGCCGGGATGCGGCAATCCGACGAAAATACTTAATGCAAGCAAGCCCGCGAGAATACCAAGCCACCTCCAGCGGATCATTTACCTTTCCCGCAAGGCGTTCTGCCGGGCCTTCAAAATCGGCTTCAAAATATAGTCAAGAACCGTCTTCTTCCCCGTCAGGATATCCACGGTCGTCACCATGCCGGGGATGATCGGCAACTGCTCCTTGCGGTATGAAATGGCATTCTTATGCGTGCGAACCTTGACCAAATAGAAGAACTCGCCGCGTTTGTCCTCAATCGTATCGGCGCTGATCTGCTCAAGCTCGGCCTCAAGCCCCCCGTAGATGGAAAAATCGTACGCGGAAACCTTGACCATCGCCTTCTGCCCCGGATGAAGGAAGGCCACGTCCGCCGGGCGGACACGGGCCTCGACCAACAGGGTATCGTCAAGCGGCACAATTTCCATGATTGCTTCGCCGGGCTTGACGACGCCACCCACCGTATTGATGTAAATCTGCTTGACGGTGCCCCGGACGGGGGATTTCAATTCGGTACGAGTCACCCGGTCGCCGCCGGCGGCGAGGGTTTCCTTCAACGAATTGAGTTCCGTACGGCGCTTGCTGATTTCGGCGTTGATTTCCGCTTCCATTTCCGCCTTGCGCAGCGTCAGGCGCTGTTTCGCCTCCTCTGCGGCGGCCTTCGCCTTGGGGATGGAGGACGCCAGCGACTCGATATCGCCTTGCAGCGACACGACCTTTTGCTCAAGGCCCAAGTAGTCGACGCGGGAATAAATCTTGCGCTGCATCAGCGGCGCGGCGATGTTCCGCTGTTCAACGGCAAGCGCAAGGCTGCGTTCGGTCTGGCGTTTCCTGCCGGTCAGCTCTTCGACTTCGCGCGAGCGCTGCTCATACTGCGATTGCAGCAGGCCCATTTCGGCGTTCTGCTGCTGTTCGCGGGCGTGAAAGATAGCCATCTGATCAGCGATGGCCTGCGGGTGCGAAACCGAGAGTTCTTCCGGGAAAACAGGCGATTCGCCTTTCAGTTCGGCGTCAAGGCGGATGATCGAAAGCTCATTCTCCAAGATCCTGTTCTGGGCGTCGCGGTACTGACTCTCGGCAAGCTTGTTGTCGAGCTGTGCAAGCGGCGTGCCCTTTTCGACGATTTCCCCTTCCCCGACCAGAACGGCCCCCAGAATGCCGCCTTCAAGATTCTGGATGATCTGCGTGCGCTGCGAAGAGATCACCTGCCCGTTGGCATGGGTCACCTCGTCGATTTCGGCAAAATTTGCCCAGATCCCCAAAATGAGGAAAAAGAGCCCGACAGCCAGTGAAAGGAAGCGCGCCCCGAGGCGCGGCTTGCGCGCCAGTGCGGCTTCCACCTCATTGACGTAGGGGAGCTCCTCCGAACCGATGGCCTGAGTGCGGGTATCGTTTGGGAGTTGAGGCTGTTGCGGTTTTTCAGATTGCTGCGGCATGACTCAATCCTTACTGTTCGGTCCGGGGCGCGGGCTGCTCGCGCAGGCGGCGCAGCACTTCGTTCTTCGGGCCATCCGCAATGATACGCCCACCTTCCATAACGATGAGCCTGTCCACGAGTTCCAACATGCTCAACCGATGCGTGATCAGAACCAGCGTCTTGCTGCCCATCACCGCTTTGAGGCGGTTTTTGATCATCTGCTCGGACGCATTATCCATGTTGCTGGTCGGCTCGTCGAGGATCAGAATGTCCGGATCCCGCACCAACGCACGGGCCAGAGCCACGGCCTGACGCTGGCCGCCGGACAATGCCATGCCCCGCTCGCCGACCTGCGCCCCGAAACCGGCCGGGTTGGAACGGATGAATTCCGTCACCCCCGCCAGCGTGGACGCCCGCAGAATCATCTGGTCGTTGATGGTGGGATCGCCGAGCGCGATGTTATCCCGAATCGTGCCGTAAAAAAGCACCACGTCCTGCGGCAGGAAACCGACCCTGCCCCGAAGATCCGCTTCGGCAAGCTGCCGGATGTCCACGCCGCCGAATTTCACGGCGCCGTCCCTAGGCTGATACAACCCGATCAGCATCTTGCCGAGCGTGGACTTGCCTGAGCCCATCCGCCCGACGACGCCGACCTTTTCGCCGGGCTTGATGAACATGGAAATATCCGCGAGAGCCAAGCGTTCGGCACCGGGGTAGGCAAATGACAGATCCTCAAACGAGAACGAAGCGCTCAGTTTGCCGAAGTCGACGTATTCGTTGTCGTTCTGCCCTTCGGAGGGAAGCTGCATCAACAGATCCAACGCCTGCAGGGACATGCGGGAATTCTGCAACCGGGTGAGAAGGCTTGCGATCTGCATCAGTGGGGCCATCGCCCGGCCCACCAGAATGTTCGAGCCGATGAGCCCGCCCATCGTCATGGCGCCGTCGGCGATCAGGTAGACGCCCCAAATAACCATCCCCACGGACACGGCCTGCGTGACCAGCGTGGAAATGGTAATGGCGAGGTTGTTGTACTTTTTGGCGACGCTGCTGGCTTTGGCCGAGACACCGACTACCTGTTCCCAGAGGTGCAGCATCCGGCTTTCGGCCATGCACGCCTTAAGGGTTTCCAGCCCGTTGACCAGTTCGACAAGCAGCGCGTTCTTCTGCATATTCTGCTTATACCCCTGCTCCGCCGTGCGTTTGCCCACCTCCTGCAGTGCGATGCCCGTAATGATGAGCACCGGGATGGCGCATAACGGCAGAATCACCAAAGGACCGCCGATATATCCCAGCAGGAGCAGTGCCACCACAAGGAACGGCAAATCGATAAACGCCAACAGGGTTGAAGAGCTGAAAAATTCGCGTAACGACTCGAACTCGCGCAGGTTGTTGACCAGTGCGCCGGTCGATTCGGGTTTGGCGTCCAGCCGCATGGTCAGCACTTTCTGCACCAGACGGCTGGAAAGCACGACGTCCGCATTGCGGCCCGCCACATCGACGAAGTAACTGCGCAGGTTGCGCAGCAGGAAATCGAAAAGGTAGGCTATCAGGATGCCTATGGCCAGCACCCAGAGCGTATCCACCGCGTTGTTGGGGATCACGCGGTCGTACACGTTCATCACGAAC
>URTO01000304.1 GCA_900550745.1 uncultured Desulfovibrio sp.
GAAGGGGGAACTTTCTTCAGAAAGTTCCCCCTTTCCCTCCCCAATTTCCTTCACCCTTCCATAACCTTGATCCGATCAAACCCGGAAAGCAAACGGCGCTCCAACACGCGCACCCTGCTGACCAAAAGGACGGCGGCGACGGATACGCCGACGATAAACGCCGTCCAGAACCCCTGCGGGCCGACGGGGTCGCCCCACAGATGCGTCCTGCCGAGCGTGTAGCCCAGCGGCAGGGCGAGCATCCAGTAGGAAACCAGCGTTACGCACAGGATGGCCCGCGTATCGTTATACCCGCGCAGGATGCCGACGCTGACCACCTGCACGGCGTCCGTAATCTGATAGGTCGCGGCGAACAGCAGCAAGTGCGACGCCAGCCCGAGCACTACCGGATCATTGTTGTAAACGGCGGCGATCTGATGCCTCCAGAGGATGGTCACCGTCGCCGTGCAGCACGCCGCCATGCAAGCCAAAAGCCATGAGGAGCGGCTTGCCACGCGGACGGCCTCCACCGACTTGCGCCCAAGGGCAAACCCCGTGCGGATGGTTGCCGCCGTACCGATGGACAGCGGAACCATGAACAGCAGCGAGCTGAAATTCAGGGCGACCTGATGCCCGGCCACCTGAATGGCCCCAAGCGGCGCGATGAGCAGCGCCACCGCTGCGAACAGCGTCACCTCAAACAGCATGGCCAGCGCACCGGGGAAGCCGATTCCCACCAGCTTCTTGAGCGTTGCCCAAGCGGGGAGTTCCCATACCCGCCAAGCCATCAGTTCCCTCAGGTAGGGATGGCGGGAGGCATACACCACCATCGTCAGGAACATCGCCCAATAGACAATCGCCGTGGCGACGCCCGTACCCGGCCCGCCGAGCGCCGGGAGGCCGAACTTGCCGAAAATCAGGATGTAGTTGCATGGGATATTGATGAGCAGCCCCATAAAGCCCGCGAACATCGCCGGGCGCATAAGCGCCATTCCCTCCATGCCGCAGCGCAACGCCACGAACAGCAGGTAGGCCGGCGCGCCCCAGATAATCGCCCGCAGGTACTGCCCCGTCATGAGTCCAAGAGAGCCCTCCACGCCCATATCGGCGAGATGGAACGATATCAGATAGACGATAATGATGAGCGGAACCGAAATGAACAGCGCCATCCATATCCCCTGCCGCATGACGTGCCCGACGCCCTGCATGTGTTCGCCGCTCCGCATGGAACCGGCCCCGCGAAGCTGCGCCACGCACGGCGTGACCGCAAGCAGCAGCCCCTGCCCGAACAGGATGAGCGGAACCCAAAGCGACCCGGCCAGCGCCACAGCCGCCATATCCACGGCCCCCACCCGGCCTGTCATGACCATATCCACAAACCCCATCGAAACCATGGCGATCTGCGCCAAAAGGGCTGGGACGGCAAGGGTAAACTGCGTTTTCATTTCAGTGAGATAGGCCCGACGCTTCGTAGACATGAAAAACCTCAAAAAGAAAAAAGGAGAAAGACAGCCCTCCCTGAAACACAGTTTCAAGGAGGGCTGTTGGACTATAGCTGGAACAGATAAAAAGGCAATCGCTTCCCATGCCCAAGAAAACGGAAATGGGGGCTTCGTTTGAGGGATGAAATCCCCTTTCCCATCGGGGCAGGTTCCACATTGCGGAGCGTTCGTCCACCCGGAAATCCCCTTTCCTGCCGGGATGGGGGGGGACGCCTCTGTCTGGAGCGCCCCGTTTCCGGCTCAAGCGCTCAGATCATCGGAAGGCTGGATCTTTCGGCCCCGGTCAGCAGCAGCGCGAAACAAATCCTCTCCAGTGGAAATCCCCTTTTCCGGCGGGGGGATGGTTCCGCATTGCGGAGTGTTCGTCCACCCGGAAACGCCCTTTCCTACCGGGGTGAAGGGGACGCCCCTGTCTGGAGCGCCCCGTTTCCGGCTTAGACGCTCAGATCATCGGAAGGCCGGATCTTCCGGCCCACGGTCAGCAGCAGCGCGAAGCAAATCCTCTCCAGCGGAAATCCCCTTTCCCATCGGGGGATGGTTCCGCATTGCGGAGCATTCGTCCACCCGGAAATCCCCTTTCATGCCGGGGTGGAGGGGACGCCCCTGTCTGGGAGCGCCCCGTTTCCGGCTTAAACGCTCAGATCATCGGAAGGCTGGATCTTCCGGCCCACGGTCAGCAGCAGCGCGAAGCAAACCAACGCAATGGCGATCCCCACGATGTTGGACATCTCGTAGGACATGCCGAAGCCCATGCTCTTCTCAAAGCAAATATATACGGCACTTACAGCCGTCATGAAGCAGGCGGGCACGGAAGCAATCCAGTGGAACTTGCCCCGGTGCAGCAAGTAGGCGGCTGCGGCCCACAGCATGATGGCGGCGAGGGCTTGGTTGGCGAACCCGAAGTAACGCCACAGCATCCCAAAGGGAATGAAGTTCAGGGCGACGCCCACGACAAACAGCGGGACGGCAATCATCAGGCGGTTCTTGTGCGGGCGCTGATCATAGCCGATGGCGTCAGCGATGGTCAGGCGGGCCGCACGGAAGGCCGTATCGCCGGATGTCACGGGCAGCACCACAACGCCGAGGACGGCGAGGGCACCGCCAAACGCGCCGAGCAGCTCCACGGAAATGTTGTTCACGACCAGAGCGGCGTTCCCCTTGGGGCCGAGGGCGGCGTCAAGGGCGGCGGTATCCGTATAGAAGGACATGCCGAGCGTCACCCAGATGAGCCCGATAACGCCTTCCGCAATCATCGCGCCATAAAAAATCTGCCGTCCATGCTTTTCGTTGCTGATGCAGCGGGCCATCAGCGGGGACTGCGTGGCGTGGAAGCCAGAGCAGGCCCCGCAAGCGATGGTGATGAACACCAGCGGCCAAGCGGGCAGGCCGGCGGGGTTCTGCGTCGTCCATTCAATATTGCTGTAGAAGGTGTATCCCTTGAAGGCCAGAGCAGCCAGCAGGCCGACCGCCATGAACACCAGCAGTACGGCGAAGAACGGATAGATGCGCCCGATGATCTTGTCCACGGGCAGAATCGTGGCGAGAAAGTAGTAGGCAAAGATGATCGCCACAAAAAGCATGCTGTCTATACCTGTCAACTGGGCCAGCAGGCCAGCGGGCCCCGCCACGAAGACCACACCCACCAGAATGAGCAGCACGACGGCGAACACGCGCATGAGCTTCCTGATGGGTTCACCAAGGTTATATCCAACAATATCGGGCACGGACTTGCCGTTATAACGGACAGACAGCATCCCTGAGAAATAGTCATGCACGGCACCGGCGAACACGCAGCCGATCACGACCCACACGAGGGCTATGGGGCCATAGAGGGCACCAAGGATAGGCCCAAAGACAGGCCCAAGCCCGGCGATGTTCAGCAGTTGGATCAGAAACACCTTGGCGGGGCTCATCTCCACATAGTCCACACCGTCAGGCATTTTGCAGGCGGGCGTGGGACGGTTGGGGTTCGGCCACGTTTGGTTTCGTTTGTTTCTTCCCGGCGTATCACTACCAATCGGGCGGTGGCTCTGCCGAAGAGGACATCGC
>URTO01000305.1 GCA_900550745.1 uncultured Desulfovibrio sp.
CCCGCCAAGGGGAAAACTTGGGAAAAAGTCTGTATGTCCACCGCGCTGCGGAAGTGAACAACCACATGCCATGACAGGGCCAATAGCTTTGGCTTTGAAACATCTAGTATTTCCCAAAGCCTCCGCTTTTGGGAATGCCGAAAATAAAAACTCGATAAGCACAAAAGCCTTTGGAACGGGAGGGAAGACGGGGGCTCCCCTTTCATCGGAAAAGTTTTTCCTCCTTTCCTCAATACCTCGCCGAAGGTACGCCTATGGGTAATCCTCTTCATTTCATACAGGCTTCGGATACGTCCGCCTTCGCCGCCCTGCATACGGAACAGGGCGCGCTCCCCTCGCAGTACGAAGCGTTGCAGGCCCACCTGAAAAAAATCGGCCTTGGCAGGTTCGGCACATTGTGGGCCGAGCCTGTTACCGGACAGGCCACACCTGCGGGCTACGCTTCCATTTCATGGTATACGCCGCTGGAAGGCGTCGGCACCCCGCTTTCCCGCCTTGATGCGGGAGAAGCGGAACAGGCGCGGGCGGCCTTGCGCCGGGCGCGGGAAGCCGTTGCCCCCCATCTCGACGGCACGCCCGGCGGCGTCCTGCTCCGCAAGGCGCTGTTCATCCCTTCGGCGGACAATGTTTTCGTCGTCAACGGCCATCCCGTGCTCGTCAACTGGGGGCTGCTCCCGCAAGGCATGGATGAAGCCACGGCCCCAATCCTCTGGGGCGGGCCGGAAAACGGGGAAGCGCCCTCCGGCGTGGCGGGAACGGCTGCGGGGGGTTCCGCCGCAGCGGTTGCGGGAACGGCGGCACACAATGCCGTCCCCGGTGCGGGCCGTGCGGCGGGAGCCTCCGCCGGGGCAGGGGCACATGCGGCCGCTGCCGGAACGGTTGCCGGAACCGCCGCAGGCATTGCCGGGGCAACGGCGGGAAACGTCATCGTCCGGCGCAGCAGGGCGGGCCTCTTCGGAGCCCTGCTCCTCGGCATCCTGCTGGGCGCACTCCTGCTTTTCCTGCTGCGTTCCTGCGTAAAAACGGCCCCGGAACAGCCCGCTGCCCCGGAAACGCCCCCGGCTGCGATGGAATCCCCTGAAGAGGCGGCGCGTAAGGCGGAATGGGCCAACCTGCTCCGCGAAAAGGCGTTCTGGCAGGGGCTGCTGGAACTGACGCCGTGCGAGCTGAAAGCCTTCTTTGAAGGCAATGCCGGAAAGGAGGATGCCAAACCGGACGCCGGAGAAGCCGCCCCCGGCACGGCGGCACCGGAAACCCTTCCGGGGGAAGCGGTTCCCGGCATCTCCCTCCCGCCCCTGCCTTCCGCCAACGCCACGGTTCCGGCAAAGGCCGTGGATCTGTCCACGCTCACCATCCCGCAGCGCCTTGAACAAGGCACGGTGCTCATCCTCGCGCCCGTCCCCGGCGGCGCGCAGCAGGGGACGGGCTTTTTCATCAATCCCGATCATGTGCTGACCAACCGCCATGTTGTGGCAAACGCCATCGACGACATGGTGATGGTGACCAACGCCAGCCTGCGCGGTGCGCGCCGGGGCATGGTCGTCGCGCGCAGCGATGCGCCGGGATACGATTTCGCGGTCATCAAGGTGATGCTTGCCGAAGGGGATCAGGTTCCCGCCCTTCCCTTGTCCCCGACCGTCAACCGGACCGACAAGGTAAGCGCATGGGGCTTCCCCGCCCTCGTTTCCGAGCAGGACCCCGCCTACCTGCGGCTTCTCAGGGGCGACTTCAACGCCGTCCCGGAGGTCGTGTTCACCGACGGCGTGGTCAACGCCATCCTCCAGACCTCGCCCCGCAACATCGTGCATTCCGCCGTGGTTTCGCAGGGCAACAGCGGCGGCCCGCTGGTCAACGAGAAGGGCGACGTCATCGGCATCAACACCTTCATCAGGCTGGACGCGGACTCCAACCGCCAGACCCAGACCGCGCTCGGCAGCGACGCCGTCATGGGCTTCCTGCGCGGGAAGGGCATCCCCTTCACCGAACACCAATGAACCGTCCCTGAACAAGGATAGTCAGATATGGCCGGATATTTCATTCTCTCCACCCGGAAAGGGGATTACCGCGCACTGGCGTTTCAGGGCTCGCAGGTCTATGCCTGCCATGCCCAGTTGAGCGGGCTGCTGCGGACCCATCTCGGAGAAGCCCACGCCCGCCTGCTGGCCGAGCCGCTCATGGACCCGCAGGGAACGGCGGTGGACTGGTACACGCCGGGCCCCGTGCAGCCCCTCGCCGGGCTTCCCCCCGAAACGCAGGAAGCCGTCAAAACGCGGCTGCAAAGCCTCCTTTCGGATATTGAAGAACTGGCCGCCAGCCTTCAGACGGACAGCGATCCCTATAAAAGCCTGTGCGGCACCATGCTGCATCTGGCTACCCGTTTCCCCACGCAGGAATGCCTGTACGCCTCCCTCCCTTCGCCCTCAGGCGAACCGTCCCCCCCGCAGCCCGTGCTGGTCTGCTGGGGCATGACCCTTTCTTCCTCCTCGGTGCAGGAAGGCATCTATGCGATGGGAGCCACGCCGTTCCCCCCCTCGCCGCAGACGCCTCTCGCCAGCGGCGCGTCCGGCGATCCGGATCGCATCGTCCGCGAAGGCGAAATGGCGGAACGCCCCATCGCCGCCCCGCTCCCCCCGACAGTTGTGGTGGAAGGCGAGCCGTGGTGGAAAAAGCTCCTCATGCTCCTGCTCGGCCTGCTCCTCGCGCTGCTGCTGTTCTGGGGCCTGCACTTCCTCTTCCCGTGGGTTCCCCCCCTCCCCCTGCCCGCAGGGTGCGCGAGGACGCCCGCCGTTGAAGCCCCGGCCCCTCAGCCCGCCGTGCAGCCGTCGGCCCCCGCCCCATCCGAAGCGGATCTGACGGCTTTGCGCGCCGAACTCGAAGTCCTGCGCCAAGCGGCCCGGAAGCGCGCCGAAGCCTGCCCTCCCCCCGCACCGCCCGCCGTCGAGGAACCCAAAGCGGAAACGCCCGCCGAGCCGCCCAAGGATCTGGGCGACCTGCTCGGCGATCTGACCGCCATCCCCAAAGAGGAACCCAAGCCCGAACCCAAGAAGGAACAGCCTGCGCCAAAGCCGGAACCCAAGGAAACCCCGAAGAAGGGCGATCCCATGAAGCTGCCGGACAAGGACGACAAGTCGATGGACTTCCTCGACGGCTGCTGGAACTGCCGTACCGGGCTTTCGGACACGCGGGGCAACCCGATCAAGGTTCGTTTCTGCTTCGGCAAGAACGGCAAGGGGCAGATCACCATCATCGACCGCCAGGGCAAGACCTACACGGGCCGGGCCGACGCGCAGATGCGGAACGGCAGGCTGCACATCGACACCGGAGACGCCACCAGCCGCAATTCACGGGGCAGCTTCAACGGCCTCCGCATCGACTGTAGCCCCGGCGCGGGCAACGCCGCCATGTGCTACGGCCGCAACAAGGGCGACAACTCCCCGTGGAACGCGAAGTTTTTCAGGGATTAGGGAAACCGGGGGGGGGCCGCGGAAAAGTCGTGCCCCTGTGTGAGACTCCCGCGATGA
>URTO01000306.1 GCA_900550745.1 uncultured Desulfovibrio sp.
TAGCCTTGGAGTCATTGATATAATCCACCCCTCCTTCCCCCTCCAATCTTTTCCTATCCGAACAAAAGCTATGCTAGCTTCATGTAATGCGGCGGCACGGTCGCTTCTCCGCCTTCGTTGCCGACAAGCTCCCAAAGCTCACGGAATTTCTCCTCAACGGCTTCCATGCGCCCCTGAAGATCGTCCAACTGCCTCTGCTGAAGCGTTATCGCCTCGTTGAGGGCGGAAAGCGTCCGCTCCTGAAAATAGACCTGCTCCTCCAGCCGCTCCAAGCGGGCGATACGGGCCTCCAGCGCGGCAAGTTCGGCATCGGGAGAACGCAAAAGCTCGCTCATGCCTTCACCTCTTGCCCCGCCGCCCTGTCCGCGGCGAGCTGATCCGCCAGCCTGACGATGGCGGCATAGGCTTCGGCCTCCACGGGCTGCACGGAGAGGCGGCTTCCGGTCTTCATGAGCTCCATCCCCGCCAGCTCAGGGACAAACCGCAGCAAGCTGCGGGGAACCGGCGGATCGAATCGCCGCACCAGCTTCACATCCACCATGTACCAACGGGGATCGTCCGGTGTGGCCTTCGGATCAAAATGCCCGGCATCGGGATCCTGCGCCGTGAGATCGGGATGCCCTTCGCGCACGATTTCCACAATCCCGGCAATTTCAGGATTCTTGCCGCTGTGGTAGAAGAATCCCAAATCACCTTTCTTCATGTCGTCGCGCATGAAATTGCGGGCCTGATAATTCCGCACGCCGTCCCAACTCGTGGTCTGGGCGGGCGCGTTTTCCAAATCGGTAAACGAATAACAACCGGGTTCGCTTTTAAAAAGCCAATGCCGCATGATTCCGTGCTCCTGAAAAAATGAGGATTCGGGAATATTGTTCCCTGAATCCCCATTCCTTGCAAGCTTTTTGCTTTCCCAAAGGCTGCTTCACAAATCGCCTGTCGGATAACTTAAAGGCTTTGTCATAGGAAATGGCTGATGCTTTTTTCCTTGAAATTCCAAAGGAATAACTCAGAAGATGCCCCAATTATGGAGCCCATCAGCGGAAAAACGGATAAAAAGGCTGTATTTTCACCGCACTGTGGAGATAAAACAACCATAAACGATAACAGAGCCTTTCTCTTTATCAACCGTAAACTTGAACAGAGCCTTCCCCACGGATGGCCCCCGCATCTTACGCTGCGGCGGCTGCGCCGAGGTTGGGAGGGGCCTCTACAGACGGCCCCGCACGGATGGCCCGGCAGGTGCCTTGGCTGTCGGGCGGGGCCCCTGCCTTACGGACATCGGCGGCAACGCCGCCCCTGCCCCAAGGGTTCCCCTCCCCTCTTCCTACATCCGTTTTTCTCCTTCCACCATGATCTGCCCGGTAAGGGGCGTATCATAGCCGCCCTGGGCTTCGATGCGCGCCTTGAATGCCGGCGAGTCGAGCAGGGCGCGGACGGCCTGAATGCGGGGATCATCGAGGAAGCGCGTGGGGATGACGAGATCATAGCGTTCGAGGGCGAGCGGCACGAAGTCAAGGCCAAGCGCCTTGGCTGCGGCGTAGATGCCCATGCCGCAGTCGGCCGCCCCGGTGAGCACGTTTACCGCCACGGCCATGTGCGTGAACTCTTCCTTGTCGTATCCTTTGATGTCGGAAGGCTTGATCCCGGCCTGCTTCAGCTTCCAGTCGAGGAGGATGCGCGTCCCGGCCCCGCGCTGGCGGTTGATGAAGCGGACACGGGTGAAATCGTCGATGCCCTGAATATCCATCGGGTTGCCGTGCGGGACGATGATGCCCTGATGCCGGATGGCGAGGTTGATGACCGTTACGTCCGCATCGGGCAGGAATTTCTTGATGAACGGGAAGTTGAAGTCGTCGGAGTCGGGATCGAAAAGATGCATCCCGGAGAGGTGGCAGGAGCCGTTTTTCAGGGCCGTAATGCCGCCCATGCTGCCGACGTGCGTGGAGGCGAACCGGAAGGGTTCGGGCAGGCCCATGAGTTCGTCCGCGAGCAGATCAAGGGTGTTGTCGTGGCTGCCCACACAGACAAGGATACGGTCGAGTTCCGCTTCCGAAACGGACAGCTCGGCGGGAACCACGGCGTGCTCATTCAGGCCCTCAGCCTGTTCGGGGATGCGCACGTCGCCCTGTGCGCGGGTGACGGTGGTGATGTTCCCGGCCCCGCGTCCGAGCGGCGTGGCGACCAGCTTGTCGCCGACCCGCCCGATGGACACGCGCACGTGCTCCTCGACGCCCGGACGGGAGGGCACGGTACGGGTCAGCTCGACGGGGACGACGGTTTTTGCGGGCGGCTCGCGGTGCGAAAGCCACGAGATGAGCGGTTCGAGCAGTTCCTTGAAGCAGACCAGCGCGCTTACCGGATACCCCGGCGCCCCTGCCACGAGACGGCCCCGGCAGTTGGCGAGCAGGGAAGGCTTCCCCGGCATGGCGGCGATGCCGTGCGTGAGGATTTCGCCTTCCTTTTCCAGCGTGGCGCGGGTGAAGTCCTTGGAGCCTGCGGACGAGCCCGCACAGAAGATGGTCAGGTGCCTGCCCGCGTCAAGGCTGTCCTTCAGGGCCTGATGCAGGGCTTCCGGGCTGTCCGGGACGGGGGCGGCGCGTTCCACGACACAGCCCAATTCACGGGCCAGCGCCGCCAGCATCTGGGAATTGGATTCCACGACCTGCCCCTTGCCGGGATCGGGGTGCGTGGCGAAGTCGAGCACCTCATCCCCTGTCGGGATGATGCGGACAGTGACGCGCTCCCAGACGGGCACGTCCCAGATGCCGCCGGAAAGCAGCGCGCCCACATCCCACGGCCTCAACTGGTGGTTGCGCGGAAAGAGCAGCTCCGTCGCCACAATGTCCTCCCCGATGCGGCGGACGTGCTGCCACGGAAAGGCGGGGGCTTCAATGGTGACGCTGTCGCCGTCCAGCACGACCTGTTCGATCATGATCACGGCGTCGCAGCCTTCGGGCATGGGGTGGCCGGTATTGACGGCAAAGCAGGTTTCCCCGGCCTTGAGCGTCAGCGGGTGCCCTTCCCGTGCCGCGAAGGTCGAACGGGCGTTGACCGCGTAACCGTCCATCGCCGCCGAGTGGAAGGTGGGCGCGGAATAGCGGGCGTGTACCGCGTGCGCCAACACCCGGCCCGAAGCTTCATGCGAAGGGATCGTTTCTTCGCGGATTAGGGCTTCGCGGTCTATGGAAGCCTTCACCCGTGCGACGGCTTCCGCGGGAGGGATTGTCTTGAGATAGATATTACGTTTCATGATAATTCCTTATGTAAATAAAACACATTTTGCAGCCTTGCCGGGAGACGTGCGCCAAGGTTTGGCTTCCCGTGCCGCCCGTTCCGCCATAGACCTTTACAAAAGTCTTTGGGGGAGAAGGGGTGGGGTTTGGGGAGGGGAGGGGAGGAGGGGCATCATCTCTCTGTCCAGCGTTGTCAGTACCAGTTCGCCGATTTCACCTTCCGGTACGGGTTCGCCGGTTT
>URTO01000307.1 GCA_900550745.1 uncultured Desulfovibrio sp.
TCCCACCACCCCACAAAAGGTTGACAGCGAGAGCCGAAGGCCTCACAACAACCGGATCGGTTTTGACGCCCATAACCTTAACCCCCCACAACACCCTATGAGTTTCCCAGAACTGTTTGCCATTGCCGTTGCACTGGCCATGGATGCTTTCGCCGTGTCGATCTGCACGGGCTGCGCCCTCAAACGGGTGACGGCCATACATTTTTTGCGCCTTTCGCTGACGTTCGGCTTTTTCCAGTTCCTGATGCCCGTAATCGGCTGGACCCTTGGCCTGACCGTGCGCGGCTTCATCGAGTCATGGGATCACTGGATCGCCTTCGCGCTGCTGGCATGGATCGGCGGCAACATGATCCGGGGCGGAGGCGACGATTCCGAAGAAGGGGAAAGCTGCTCGGCTGATCCCACCAAAGGACGCAGGCTGTTCATCCTCGCGGTGGCGACCAGCATCGACGCCCTGGCCGTGGGGCTTTCCTTCTCACTCCTCAACATAAGCGTATGGGGGCCGTCCATCCTGATCGGCGTGGTCTGCGCCGTCATCACGGCCCTTGGCCTGCTGGCGGGAAAAGGGCTCGCCCATGCGGACATTTTTGGCCGACGCGCCGAGCTTGTGGGCGGCTGCGTCCTTATCGGCATCGGCCTGAAAATCCTTTATGAGCACGGCGTACTGAGCTGACGCCCCAACGCCCTTTCCGCGAACGGCCGCAAGAGCGGCCATTTCCCCGGAGTGTTTTCATGACTACCGCAACCGCGCACCACGAAGCGCATTCCGAAAAACAACACGCGGCCCTCTCATCCCTGTTTTGGGCACTGTTCCTGACGCTCATCAAGCTCGGAGCCGGGCTCGCCACCAACAGTCTCGGCATCCTTTCCGAGGCCCTGCACAGCAGCCTCGACCTTGTAGCCGCGGGCATCACCTTCTTCGCCGTCCGCGTCGCGGCCCGCCCCGCGGACGAAACCCATCCCTATGGCTACGGCAAGATCGAAAACCTTTCCGCGCTGGCGGAAACGGTCCTGCTGCTCGTCACCTGCGGCTGGATCGTACACGAGGCCGTCAACCGGCTCTTCTTCGACGCCCCCGAAATCACCCCGTCATGGTGGGGCGTGGGCATCATCCTCGTTTCCCTGCTCGTGGACGTCAACCGGGCAGCCATGCTCCGCCGCGTCGCCCAAAAGCACAAGAGCCAAGCCCTAGAAGCCGACGCGCTGCATTTCACCACGGACATCTGGTCATCCGGCGTCGTGCTCATCGGGCTGCTTTGCGTCCAAGCCAGCGAATACCTTCCGGCGGACAGCCCCTTCCGGGGCATTTTGCATATGGCGGACGCCATCGCCGCCTTGTTCGTTTCGGGCATCGTCGTCGTTGTGGGCTTCCGGCTCTCCCGACGGGCCGTGACCATGCTGCTCGACGGAGGAGGCAAGGAACATTCCGAGGCATTGGAGCAGGCCCTCGCCAAGCAGCTCCCGCTCTGCCGGGTACGCCGCCTGCGCGTGCGCGAAAGCGGCGCCGACGTGTTTATGGACATCACGGTCGAGGCCCCCGCCACCCTGCGCCTCGACGCCGCGCATGACGTATCCTGCGTGATTGAGGACATCGCGCACGAGATCGTGCCTTCCGCCGATATTACCGTACACGTCGAACCCGCGCAGGAAGAAACGGAAACCGTATTTCAGCTCGTCCGCACGGTTGCCGCCGCGTATAAGCTTTCCGTCCACAACCTGATCCTTTCCGAACAGAGCGGAGGGCTCCTCGTCTTTCTGCATGTGGAGGCGTCGCCGGATATGACGCTGCGCGAAGCCCACGAATACGTCGTGATGTTTGAGAAAGCCCTCGGCAAGCGCCTCAACACAACCCGCATCGAGACGCACATCGAGCCGGAGGATCGCCTCTGCGCCCAAGAAAAAACCCTGCCCTTCGACGCGGATCTCCATTATGTGCGCGCCGCCGTGGACAGCATCCTCCCGGAATTTCCCATGGTGTCCAATGTGCATGACCTGCGCCTGACGCACATGGGCGGGACGCCGCTGGTCAGCTTCCACTGCATCATCGACGGCGAATTGTCCCTTGCCGCCGCCCACGAGATTGCCACGGATATGGAGCGCCGCCTCCGCACCTGCGCCCCCAAGCTCGACCGCATCCTTATCCACACCGACCCGTCCGCCCTTATCGTCATGCCTGAAGGCAACTAACGGCATGTGCCTTTAAAACGTATAGAACCAAACGCATAGAACCATTGGGGAGGGAAAGCATTTTTGGGGAAAGGGAAAATGCCCCACACGTTCCCTCCCCGAACCTGATCAAACGGAGCTCATCCTTTCCAAAAACTTTCGAGCCTATTGTCCCCCTGCCGGCTTCCCTAAAAACACAGATTCCCTCTGCGGAAAGGGGAACTGCGGCAAAAAAAGAGAGGACGCAGAAGCGCCCTCTCTTTTTTCATCCGGGAAAGCAGGAAACAGGATTTTCAGTAAAGCCGAAGCATTGTTGTCCAGAACCCGGAAGAGGAAGCGCTTCCCCCTCCGTTCCTCCCAAAACTCACACGACCCCGTGTTCGCCGGGGCGCTCGTATTCCACCTTTTTGCGGGCCACCATATACTGGCGGGTATCGCCGAGCATGAGCAGGATCGGGTTGGAAACGAACACGGAAGAGAAGGTGCCGATGAACACGCCGAGGCTCATGGTCAGCGCGAAGTCGTGGATCGCCCCACCGCCGAGGATCGTCAGGCTCAGGGCGGCGATCAAGGTCGTCGCCGAGGTCATGATCGTGCGGCCAAGGGTCTGGTTCACGCTCAGGTTGATGATATCGGCCAACGGGGCGGGGTTGTCTTCCGGCTGCTTCTGGAGGTTTTCGCGGATACGGTCATACACGATGATTTTATCGTTGAGCGAATAGCCTACCAAAGTCAGCAGCGCCGCGATGATGTTCAAGTCGATTTCCTTGCCAAGGACGGCCAGCAGCCCCAGCGTGACGAAAACGTCGTACAGCAGGGCGATGATGGCGCCAACGGCATAATTCAACTTGAGTTTCCAAGAAATGATCAGCGTCAGCGCCAGAGCCCCAATAACCCGGTAGACCATGTTCATGCCGAGCAGGCCCATGATGTACATGGCCGTTCCGAGGGCCGCGGCCATAATCACCGCGATCGTCCAGCGCTGCTCAAACCGCCCGGAAATATACACGGTAATCAGCAGAAGCGCAAAATACATGGCTTCAAGGGCCGCGTTCCGCAGATCCGCGCCGACTTTGGGGCCGACCATCTCCAGACGCTGAATGCTCACGGGATTGCCCCCGGAAGTCTCGTCAAGCGCGGAAAGGATGCTTTTGCGTATCTCCTCCCCCGTCAGGTTCGGAGTCGAGAAACGGATCAGATAGTCGCGCCCATCCTCGCCGTACTGCTGCGGAAGGGTTACCAATGAAATAACCGTGGTACGTACATTGGCAAGGAACAGGAAGAGAACAATCACCACAAAAACAG
>URTO01000308.1 GCA_900550745.1 uncultured Desulfovibrio sp.
ACAAGGACATTATCGATATGAAAGAGGAAAACGGCCAGTGGTCGGCTTACGTTTCCGATTTTTCCCCCGAAAAGCTCTGGGGAAAAATCAAAGGGCACGCAAAGAAAGTCGGCTGTGAGGGCATACGCAGCGCCCTGCGCCTGTTCTACGCGCTGGACAATCCGTCCATTCCGCTCAAGACGAAAATGGTGATCTACGGCGCGCTCGGCTATTTCATCTCGCCCATCGACGTGATCCCCGACTTCATCCCGGCCCTGGGCTTCACCGACGACATCGGCGTGCTCGCGGCGGCGGTGGTCATGGCCGCTTCCTATATAGACGCCGAGGCCAAGGCCAAAGCCGACGCCAAGCTTGCCGGCTGGTTCGGGGAAGGAGCCTGCTGAAACACGCAACCCGACCTGTTTGCCCGGCTTCTCCAGAAGAATGCTTTTAGAGAAAATCAACGTTAAAAGCTGGCTGTGTCACAGGAAACGGCTGATGCTTTATTTCTCTAACTTCCAAGGGAATAACCAATAAAATCCCCCCATCATAACGTCCATCAACGGGGAAATGAGAGAAAAAGCCTCTCTTTTCACCATACTGTGGAGATGAAACGGCCCTATTCCATAACAGGGCCTAACATCTTACAGTTTAACACACACTCGCTCAGGCATTGAACAGCATAAATGAATTGAACAACACAAATAAACGGTTCTTATGCCTCCACAGCGTCCGCCTGCTTCCCGCAGCCGGAAGAGCCTTTTCAATATGAAAAAACTCTGGGCGCGCCCTGACGAAACGCATACAACATGCGTCCACGTCAGAGCATTTTGACAAAACGGATTTACGAATAAGCCCCGCGCACGGCGTCCACAACGGCGTCCGTCAGACGCCGCAGGTCTTCAGGCTCGATGCAGTACGGCGGCATAAGGTAGACGTTTCGGTTGAACGGACGCACCCACACGCCGCGCTCAACGAAAAAGTCCTGCAAAACAGCCATGTTCACGGGCTTGTCCACTTCCACGACGCCGATTGCGCCGAGCGTCCGCACGTCGCGGACGCCCCGGAATTCCCGGCATGGCGCAAGCCCCTCTTCAAGGCCCCGGCGGATGCCTTCCACGCGTTCGGCCCACGGCGAGGCGTTCAGAAGGTCGAGGCTGGCGCATCCCACGGCACAGGCCAGCGGGTTGCCCATGAAGGTGGGGCCGTGCATGAACACGCCGCCGCCCTGCTCCGGCCCGGCCTCTTCAATGCCCCGCGCTACGGCTTCGCTGGCGACGGTCGCCGCCAGCGTCATGGTGCCGCCGGTGAGCGCCTTGCCGAGGCAGAGGATATCCGGCTTGAGGCCCGCCCATTCCGAAGCGAACATCTTGCCGGTGCGCCCGAACCCGGTGGCGATTTCATCAACGATCAGCAAGAGTTCGTGCTCATCGCACAGTTTACGCAGCCCGCGCAGGTAGTCGGGGTGATAGAACCACATCCCGCCCGCGCCCTGCACGATGGGCTCAAGGATGACCGCCGCCAGCCCGTCCGCGTGGCGCTCGATGGCGTCGCGCATGGGCCGGAGGCTGTCGGGATCGAACGGGCTGTCGAAACGGCAGCTTGGGCGCTCGACGAACAGGTGTTTCGGCAGGATGCCGGTAAACAGGGTGTGCATGCCGTTTACGGGATCGCAGACGGACATGGCCCCCTGCGTGTCGCCGTGGTAGCCGCCCTTGGGGGTGAGGAAGCGGGTTTTGCCCGGCCTGCCCTTCGAGGCCCAGTACTGGACCGCCATCTTGAGCGCGACTTCGACCGAGACCGAACCCGAATCGGCATAAAAAATATGCTTCAGGTTGCCGGGCAGCAGCGGCAGGAGCCGTTTCCCCAGTTCCACGGCGGGCTCATGGGTCAGGCCGCCGAACATGACGTGGGCCATTTTCGCGGACTGCCGCCGCACGGCGTCCATGAGGACGGGGTGCCCGTAGCCGTGGATGGCGCACCACCACGAGGACATGCCGTCCACCAGCTCCCTCCCGTCGCGCAGCCTGATGCGCACGCCCGACGCGCCCACCGCCTCCCGCACCGGGAGCGGGTTCAGCGCCGACGTATACGGGTGCCACAGGTGTTCCCGGTCGAAGGCGAGGAGCGATAAAGGGGAAAGGGGAGATGAAGGAATGTGGGGGGAGAGGGAAACCCTTCTGGAGAAGGGTTGTCCCTCTCCCCCCACGCCCACCTCTCCCTTCCCAAGACTTTCGACTGGTGGGGAGGCCACGCAAGAGCTTTCCCGGTTGGGACAGGAAGATGCAGGAGAGGTTTGCCCGCATCCATAAGAAGAAGGCTCGACGCTGTCCGCCGTAGTGGATGCCGCCCCGGTTTGCCCGCACTCATGGGAAAAAGACGGGGAAAGGGTGGGCTGCACGTATACGCGGGAAGAAGATGGAGAAAGGGTGGTTTGTCCGTGTTCGCGGGAGGAAGACGGGGAGGTTCCGTATGATGCGTCATTGCCGGGGCGTTTCCCATTGGAAAGGCAATCCGCGAACAACGGGCGCAGGGCTTCCACGGCGGGCCCGACAAGGGCGGCGAGCCTAGACCATACGTCTTCGGCATTGTTTGCGAATCCGGGTTGGTAGGGGATTTCCGCGAGCACGGGGACGCCGCGTTCCCGGCCCATGCGGGCGAGGGTTTCGGCATTGTCGCGCAGCAGCCTGCGTTCATTTCCGACATCAGGATCGGGGCCTGAACCCGGATCGCATACCGTTTCCGGGAGCGGGCGGTTGAGGATCATCCCGCACACGCGCAGGCCGTGCGATTGCAGCACGTCGAGCGAAAGCAGGGCATGGTTGATGCAGCCGAGCTTGTTCCCCACAACAAGCAGGATCGGAAAATCGATCTCCTGCATGAAGTCGAGCATGGTTTCGCGGTCATTCAGCGGCACGTAAATCCCGCCCGCGCCTTCAATCAGCAAAAACGCCCCGTCCGGCGCCTTCCGCTCCAGCTTGCCCCGCAGCCCGGAAACCGTGAGCGGACGCCCCGCAAGCCGTGCCGCCAAATGCGGCGAGCACGCGGGTTCGTAGGTTTCCAGCACAATCCCGCCGCCTCCCGCCGCCTCGTAACAGGCCACATCGGGAGCGACGAGGGCGGAAGAACGCGAAGAAGAAGAAGAAGAAGAAGAAGAAGAAGAAGAAGAAGAAGGCCCTTCCAACGAAGCGCCCACGCCTCCCATGCCTGCGTTCCCGCCCTTCCCACGCTCAGGAATGGAATCACCTTCGCAGCCGCAGGCACAGCCTTCCTGTCCCGCCCGCACGGAATCACCTTTCACGCTGCAACCACAGGCACAGCCTCCCTGCCGCATCTGCAAGGCCCCCCCGCCCGCCGGGAAAGCCCCGATCAAAGCATGCTCAGCGCCATGCGGCATGGAATCCCCACCCGCCGGGAAAGCCCCCTCATGGGGTGCGGCCTCCCCACCAGCCGAAAGTCTTGGGAGGGAGGTGGGGGGTACGGGGGGAGGA
>URTO01000309.1 GCA_900550745.1 uncultured Desulfovibrio sp.
GGCTCTTGTCAAACCCAACACCTGCTTTTCAGTCATAGAGAAATACACATACATTTCACCGATTTCACCCCTGCTCCACCATACGCAAATAAAGTTCCCGGCCTATCCACGCGTCGGTGGCGGCATAGCGGATCTGCTGCGGCGTAAGGGTCTTCTTCGCCCAGTTGGAACACTGGGCGGCCTTGCTGATGCGGCAGCCCATGAGCTGGGCCGCCAGCGTGCGGAGGCCCTGCGCCTTGATGCCGCGCTGCTTCGCCATCTCGGCGAGATCGGCAAGCCCGGCGGGTGTGAACTCATGCAGCTTCTGGAGCGCGCGCATGTCGTCACGGATGGCGACCCCCGCCTTGATGACGCCGGGATCGGCGAGCAGCCCCGCGAGCGCCTCGCAGAAGGGCGTGAGGTTCAGGCGGATCAGCACCACAAGCTCCGAACCGGCAAGCTGGATGAGCGAGGTTGGGTAACTCTTGCCTTTCTTGAAGGACGGGCGGGATTCGGTATCGAATCCGAGAAGCGTTTCCTTTTTAAGCAAATTCAGGGCACGGGCCATTTCGCCTTCGGTCTGGACAAGCATTACCTCGCCTTCGTAGGCCAACATGGGCAGGCCGTTGATTTCTTCTTTGGAAAGCGGTTCCCCGCCGGCTGCGTTTGAAGATGCGTTCATGCTATTTGCCAATACAGAAAGATGCGAAAATACGGTTAAGGACTTCTTCCGGGGTGTCCAGCCCGGTGATCTCCGCCAGCGCCGAAGCCGCGCCTTCCAGACGGACGGCGCACAAATCATAGGGAACCCCCGCGAGGATGTCCTGTTCCAGCGCCTCAAGTTCCCCGCGCACCTCCGTCAGGCTCCGGGCCTGCCGCAGGTTGGGCGCCGCTTCGCCCGGTTCCGGCTCCTGCCCCTGGCTGCGGGCCAGCGCAAGCTCCCGGACGGCTTCGGCCAGCGTTTCCAGGCCTTCCCCCCTGCGGGCCGAAATAACGGCATGGGCCGCCGGTTTCCCGGAAAGGCCCGTCTCTTCTCCATACCAGCGCGGGGGAGGGGTGGCAAGATCGCTTTTGTTCCAGACGAGGATGGTGCGTTCCGGGCCGAGCTCCGAGAGCAATGCCCATGTGTCCGGCGTCGCCCCCTCCGCGCCGTCGACCATGAGCAAGACCACATCGGCGGATTCGATCATGGAGCGGCCCAGTTGGATGCCCTGCGCCTCGGCGGGGTTGTCCGTTTCGCGCAGGCCCGCCGTATCCACAAGCCGGACGGGGAGCCCTGCAAGCTGGATCGGTTCTTCCAGAAAATCGCGTGTGGTTCCGGGGTATTCCGTCACAACGGCACGTTGGCGGCCAAGGAGGGCGTTCATGAGGCTGGATTTGCCCGCATTGACCGGGCCGGCGAGGGCTACGGTCACGCCCTCGCGCCAGCAGCGAGTCCGCTCGAACCCGGCGAGCAGGGAGGCCACGGCCGCCTTTACGTCCGCGATGGCGGCGAGGAAACCTTCCTGCGGGAGGCATTCCACTTCTTCCTCAGGGAAGTCCACGGCAAGGCAGATCTGCGCCCGCAGGTGCTCCACGCGGTCCCGCAGCCCGGCGATGCGCTGCCCAAGCACGCCGTCGAGTTTGGCGGCGGCAAGCCTTGCGCCTTCCTTGGACGGTGCGGCGATCATCTCGGCAACGGCTTCGGCCTGCGTCAGATCCATCCTGCCGTTGAGGAAGGCGCGGCGGGTGAATTCCCCCCGCTCCGCAAGGCGCGCACCAGCGCAGAGGCAGGCTTCAAGCACCGCCGCCAGCAGGACGGGGCCGCCGTGACACTGGAATTCCGCCACATCTTCCCCGGTAAAGGTCTTGGGGCCGGGCATGAACACCGCCAGCGCATCATCAAGCGTGTTGCCTTCCATGTCTTGAACACGCCCGCGCCGTAGAGTCCACGGCTTATAGCCCCCCTTCCCGGCCGGTGCGAACAGCTTTTCGAGTATGGGCAGGGCGTCCGGGCCGCTGACCCGGATGATGCCGATGCCTCCGGCACCGGGGGCCGTCGCTATGGCCGCTATCGTATCGGTGGTCATTATGGCTCCTGAAGAGAGGGCGCATCATGAGGAGGAAAAATTTTTCCGGAAGCGGGGAGCGCCCGCACGTTTTCCCCCTCCCCTTCCTTATTTCAAGGCATCTTTCATGCAGGCCTTGGCCTGCCCGTTGCCAAACCGTCAGGCCGCCTGCGTTTTTCTTAGGCCCTGCCAAAGTATGTAATTGTTTCATCTCCACAGTGTGGTGAAAATACGGCCTTTTTCTCCGGCTTTCCCCTTGGCGGAATCCATGACCAAGGCATTTTTCCGTCTATTCATTTGGAACTTCAAGAAAAAAGCATCAACCATTTTCTAGGGCACAGCCTTCTGTTTTTGCCAATGATTGCGTGAGCCGAACCCCCTTCGGCGGCAAGGCATGGGCAAAGGCGGGGCCGGTCGTCGCGTCGTTTGTCTCGGAAAAGGCGGCGGTTCCCATGCGGGAAAGCCGCGGCGTCATCTTCCCACCAGCCGAAACGTTTTGAGGTGGGGGCCGGAAAAGGAGGCTTTTGTAAGGGGCCTTTCACCCGGCAAATCAGGAGTTTCCATCAGGAGCTTGCAATGGAAGAACGTACTTGTGACATCATCGTACTGGGCGGAGGGCCTGCCGGGATGACGGCGGCGATCTACGCGAAACGCGCAAACCTCGATGTGGTGCTCCTCGAAACGAATGTGACGGGCGGGCTGGTGAATTCGACGTATACGGTGGAGAATTTTCCCTCCTACCCTGAGATCCACGGCATGGAACTCATGGAAAAGATGCGCGAACACGTGGATCACATGGGCGTGGAAGTCGAGGAAGTGTTTGAAGTCACCGGCCTTGAGCTTGGCGAAGACGAGAAAGCCGTGCATGGGGACGGCATCGTTTACAAGGCCCCGGCGATCATTCTGGCGACGGGCCGCAAGCCCATTGCGCTGGACGTGCCCACCGAATGCGATCAGATGCACTTCTGCGCGATCTGCGACGGCGCCCCGTACAAGGGCAAGCGCGTGCTCGTGGTCGGCGGCGGGAACAGCGCCTTCGACGAGGGCTTGTACCTCCTGAATCTCGGCGTCGCCGAGCTGACCGTGGTGGAAGTCATGGATCGCTTCTTCGCGGCGGAGGCCACGCAGGACGCCCTGTTCGGCGATCCCCGCGTGAAGGGCTTCAAGACGACCAAGGTCGTGGATGTGGAAGTCACGGACGGCAGGCTGTCCGCCGCCATCCTCGAAAACGTGCAGACCGGCGAACGCACCGCGCTGCCCGTGGACGGGATTTTCGTTTTCCTCGGCCAGTCCCCGAACAACGAGTGGTTCAAGGATGCGATCGCCCTCGATGACAAGGGCTACATCCTTGCGGGTGAGGATATGTCCACCAATATTCCCGGCGTATTCGGCGCGGGGGACATCAACCGCAAGCCGTTCCGCCAGATCACCACGGCGGT
>URTO01000310.1 GCA_900550745.1 uncultured Desulfovibrio sp.
CGAGGTCGGAGAAGTAGTCCAGGTGTTGTTCGATGCCGGCAAGGTCACCGCCGTGGCGTGCATTGGGGTCATTGCGGGCAGGGTATCCGAAGGATGCAGCAACTGGATTGCCGCGCAGGGGGGTTCTGGGGGATTGGGAAAAGGCAATGATCGTATCCCGCTTTGGGGGAAAGAGCGGGATTCGTCTGTAACACATGGAAACGACATGCGGTATTTGACGGAACAGGATTTGATGGCCCGTTGCGGCCTGGGGCAGGGCGTGGAGCTGCATCTTTCCCCGGAAGAGCGTCTCACGCCTTCCGCGCAGGAGCTGGTGAACAGCAGGAAGATACGGATTCTCATCGTATCCGGCGACGGTCGCGTCGCCCGTGACGACGGGAAGGCCGTGCATCCCTTGGCGACCGAGGATCGTCCCTTCGCCAAGGTCGAAAAGACCGAAGCGCAGACCCATCTGAACGGCACGGAAATGGTGACCAAGGATCATCCCCGGATTTGGTTCCGGGGCAAGGTGGATTCCGCCATTGCCGCCGCCATCCTTGTCCAGACGCAGTTGCAGCCCGTGCTGGCGCCGGAGTTGCAGGGCCTGCTGGCGGATCTGCGCTCGTGGCTCGGATGGGCCATGCGTTGCGAAGTGTTGGACGAAGCCGTACCCGAATTGAGCATGGGGCCGTTTTCGCGGGAAGCTGCGCGGCGGTTGGCTTGCCGCCCTGAAGAGCTCGGACTGGCGCCTTTGTGCCCCGATGCGGCGGAAGGTTCCGTTTTTACCCTACTCAACTGGCTGCGGGCGATCATCCGTGAAACGGAAGTGGCGGCTGCGTTTGCTTTCCGCAAGCAGGACGGCACGTTGGAACGCCCGGACATTTTGGAGCTTTTGGACGGGCTGAGCAGCGCGGTTTACGCATTCATGCTGCTGGCAAAGGCGGGCGACGGGGGCTTGAGGGCCATACGAGCCGCGCGGGGATAGGCAATGGACGGCAAGCAAATCCTCAGCGTCGGCATTGATATTGGGACGAGCACGTCGCAGCTTGTGTTTTCCCGTCTGGAACTGCGCAACCGGGCGGCGGCCTGTCAGGTTCCCCGTTTTGAAATCACGGATCGCCGGATCGTTTGGCAGAGCCCGGTGGCCTTCACGCCGCTCACGGACGTGGACACGCTCGATGAGGCGGCGCTCGACGCCCTTATCCGGGGCTGGTATGCGGAGGCGGGCGTGCGCCCGGAAGAGGTGGAGACGGGCGCGGTCATTGTGACGGGCGAGAGCCTCAAGACCGTGAACGCCCGGCGTACGGTCATGCGTCTGGCGGACAGCCTCGGGGACTTTGTCGTGGCCTCGGCGGGCCCGCATCTGGAATCCGTCATTGCGGGGCGGGGCGCGGGCGCGGCGGCGCTTTCCGAGACGCGGCGCGGTACGGTCTTGAACATCGACATCGGCGGCGGGACTTCCAACTATGCGGTATTCCGTGCCGGTCGGGTCGTTGATACGGCTTGCCTCAACATGGGCGGGCGTCTGGCGGAAACCGACGGGCACGGCTGGATCACCCGCGTCCGCAAGCCGCTTCTTCCCGTTCTTGAAGGGTTGTATGGTTCCCGTGCGCCCGAAACCCTTGGCCCTGACGATATTCCCGCTATAGCGGATCGCATGGCCGGGTTGATTTGGCAGGTTCTGGCTGATGAGCGTTCCCCGCTGGCGGATCGGCTGCTCCAGACGCCGCCGCTGAAACCGTGGCGCTATGATGCGGTGACGCTGTCGGGTGGGGTAGGGGCCTGTTGCGCCGAACCGGACGCCGATCCGTTCCGGTTCCGGGATTTGGGGCCTTCGCTGGCCCGCGCCATCGTGCGCCACCCCGGTTTTGCGGCGTTGCCCCTCCTGCCGCCATCCCAGACGGTGAGGGCTACGGTGATCGGTGCAGGATCGTGGATGCTCTCGCTTTCCGGCGCGACGGTCTGGGCCGACGAGTCTCTGCTGCCGATGCGCAACCTTCCCGTGGTGTCCCCGTGGCTGGACTGGCACGCCGGGTTGACCCCCGCCGCAGTGGAAACGGCAATTGGGGATGCCATGCGGCGTATGGATCTTGACGATGCGGATCGTTTTGTCGTGGGGCTTCCCGCTGGGATGCCCGTGACCTATGCGACGGTTTGCCTGTTGGTCGAGGCGTTCGCTGGTTTTTGGAGCCGCCGCCCGGAAGGTCAGCCCGCATTGGTGGCGCTCGCGGAGGATATGGGCAAGGTGCTCGGCATGGAGCTGCGCCCCCGCCTGAACGGGCGGCCTTTGGTGGTGCTTGATGAATTGAAGCTGGCCGACGGCGACTATCTGGACATGGGCAAGCCGCTGTATGAGGGCGGCGTCGTGCCCGTCACCATCAAATCATTGGCCTTTTCAGGCTGATCCGCAAATCCCTATGCCATGAACGACAACGGTTTTTTGTTTAATCTCGAACGGGCGCAGGCAGGCCCGGTGGATGAGGAGGCGCTTGCCCGCAAGATGGCTGCCCGTGCCGTCCGTGTGGCCCGCGCGCACGAATCCGTATTCACCGAGGCGAACGGCTGGGCCGGGCAATTTCCAGGGATGCCGGGATATTACTACTTTGTGGACAGCGACGAAGACCAGTATGTCATTGTTGAGGCGATCGGCGTGGACGATGGCTTCGAGCTTTATTACAGCGGCAGTGAAATAGCCTTTCCGCCTGGGGGGATGGACGGCAAATGGAAGCCCGTTCCCGTGCCGTGCGAGTGTTTGCGGGAGAGGGGCTGATATGGCTCTGTCAGAGCCTGTGTTCGTTTCATCTCTATAATATGGTGAAAATACAGCCTTTTTATCAAGTTTTTCATCGGCGGAATCCATGGCTGGGGCATTTCGCCGATTATTCTTTTGGAACTTCAAAGAAAAAAGCATCAATCATTTCCTGTGGCACAGCCAAAAATATTGGAAGGGGAGCACGCTGCCGCTGCGGGCCCGGAATGCCCGCAATTGGCGTTTGGCGATGAAGGCGTTTCCGCCCGTTAAGGGGGGCTTCCTCCCCTTTTCCCCCTCATTTTTCCAACGGTGCTGTGCGGTTGGGAAGCTGTCCGCTGGGAACCCGCTTCCTGCGGCTTTGGGTCAGGCGATAGCTTTCCATGAGCAGGGCCCGGAGTTCCTTTTCGGCAAAGCCGCTTTCCAGAAGGATTGTGATCCAGTGCTTCTTGTTCATATGGTATGCAGGCAGGATCCCCGGATCGCCGTACAACAGCATGTCCAGCACTTGGGTACTCTTCACATTGATGATTTCGGCGTTGCCTTTCCCCGGCAGCCCCAGCTTGGACTGGGGCACGCTCATCACGATGCCGTACCATTTCCCGTTATCCGCATGTCTCAATACGGCGTATTCCGGCTCTTGCGGCCACGGGTAGTCCGGTTCCGCTTTCTCAGCGGCAAGGCGTTTACCAAGGCCGACAGCGATGCCGGAGTGCCATGCGCCGTGTTGAGC
>URTO01000311.1 GCA_900550745.1 uncultured Desulfovibrio sp.
CATGGAGCCTATCGACGGAAAATAAAGAAAAAATCTCTCTTTTCATCATACCGTGGCGATAAAGAACCACATGCTATGACGGAGACCAACGAAAAGGCTGTGTCATAGAAAATGGTTGATGCTTTTTTCCTTGAAACTCCAAAGGCATACCGGAAAAATGCCTTAGCCGTGGATCCCGCCAAGGGGAAAACGGGAAAAAAGCTATACTTTTCACCGCTCTGTGAAGAGGAAACAGCCACATACGATAACAGAGCCAACGAAAAAAGGCAGGAGCCAAATCCTGCCTTTCAGCTTTTCCGTTCCGTAGGAACGCCGTGCATCCGCAGGTAAGCCGCATAACACCGGGCGACGGGGGAATCCGGGTTCATCTCCTCAAGATGGGCACCCAAGTGCCGGGGGCGGGGAGGGGCCGGGCGGACGCGAGTGGAAGGCTGTATGTCGGGCGCCTGATCCAGCGGCCTGTCGCCCATGACGAGCCGCAGTTCGACCTTGTCGAATACCGGGGCATCCATGAACGCATTGACCCGCTCAAGGATTTCGGGGGTCATGAACGACAGTTCCTGAAGCGCGAGGTTGTCCTCGCCGCCGACGATGAGGATGCCGTTCCGTGCGCCGAGAGGCCATGCCAGCGGCGCGATGTCCGGCCCCATGACCATTTCCCAGTTCTGCCACAGGCGAACCTGCATGAGCTTCTCGCCGCTTCCGAGCGCGGACAACACGGTACCCAGCCTCCCGCCAAGGGAAAACATGCCGTTCGTCCGTTTGTCCTTGTCCCGGCCCTGCGGGATGCGGTAGTCGTAGCTCATGGGGCCTCATTCGGGAATGTGCCGGGGGAGGCGCTTTCCCCCGGCTTTTTTTCAACTTCAATGGCGGAAGGCCGGACTTGCGGGACGTCTTCCCCGCCAAGCCGATGCCGCACGACAAGGTTGGCGCGGAAGGCCAAGCTGCGGGGCGTATTCCCATCACCGCCGGAAAACGGGCCGATGGAAACGGAACGGCCTGACGCCATCCGCCCCGCCGTTTTTTCTCAGCGCTCTTCACCGACGATTTCAGTGCCTACGCCTTGATCGGTGAGGAGTTCGAGGAGCACGCAGTTTTCGACGCGCCCATCGACGATCATGACCTTCTCAACGCCCTGTTCGATGGCGTCGATGCAGCAGTTCAGCTTGGGGATCATGCCGCCGGTCACGGTGCCGTTCTCGTACAGGCCCGCAGCGTCCTCAGCGCGGATGGACTGGATGAGCTTGCCTTCGGGATCGAGCACGCCGGCCACGTCCGTCAACATGAGCAGGCGACGGGCACGCAGCGCACCCGCAACGGCCCCGGCCACGGCGTCGGCGTTGATGTTGTACGTATGCCCTTCGTCATCCACGCCCACGGGCGCGATGACCGGCACGAACCCATCCTTCATCAGCGAGAAGATCAGCGAAGTCTCCACGCGGGTCACACGGCCCACGTTGCCGAGATCGATGATTTCCGGCGGCTGGTTCTCGCGGGTGACGACCATCGCTTTTTTCTCGGCGTGCAGCAGCATGCCGTCCTTGCCGGACAAGCCCACGGCCCGCGCCCCGGCCCGGTTGATCTGGTTGACGATGTCCTTGTTCACCGAGCCGACCAGCACCATCTCCACAACGTTCATGGTGGCGTCGTCCGTCACGCGGAGGCCCTCGCGGAATTCCGAATGGATTTCCAGCTTCTCCAGCATATTCCCGATCTGGGGGCCGCCGCCGTGCACCACCACGGGATGGATGCCCACAAGCTTGAGCAGCGCGATGTTCCGGGCGAAGGCGGCCTTGAGCGCCTCATCCTTCATGGCATGCCCGCCGTATTTGATGACGACGGTTTCGCCGTGGAACTTGCGCAAATAGGGAAGGCTTTCGATAAGAACCTGAGATTGCAGTTTTGCGTCCATGTGACAGACTCCGCGTCTTACAAAATGAACCGGCTCAGTTCCGCATCGGCGCGCACGTCGGCAAGCTGGGCAACCACATGCTCACGGTCGATGACCAGCGTGCTGCCCCGCTTTTCCGAGGCGTCGAACGAAATGTCGGCAAGGATTTTTTCCATGATCGTGTGCAGCCGCCGAGCCCCGATGTTCTCGGTGCGGGAGTTCACGTCTTCCGCGAAGGCCGCGATTTCCCGCAGGCCGTCATCCGTAAATTCGATGCGCACGCCTTCGGTCTCAAGCATGGCCTCGTATTGGCGGGTAAGCGAATTGTGGGGCTCGGTCAGTATGCGGTAAAATTCTTCCTTCCCAAGGGGTTCCAGCTCCGCACGGAGCGGGAAACGGCCCTGCAGTTCGGGGAAAAGATCGGAAGGCTTGGACAAGTGGAACGCACCCGCCGCGATGAACAGGATATGATCCGTGTTCACAAGGCCGTACTTGGTGTTCACGGCACTGCCTTCCACAATGGGGAGCAGGTCGCGCTGGACGCCTTCACGGGAAATGTCGGCGGAACGCTGCTGCGAACCGCTGGCGAGCTTGTCGATTTCGTCGATGAACACGATGCCCATCTGCTCCACGCGCTCACGGGCGAGATCGGTGATCTTGTCTTCGTCCACGAGCTTGGAGGACTCGTCTTCGATGAGATGGCGCCACGCCGCGCCGACCTTCATCTTCTTGCGGTGCGTCTTCTGGGGGAACAGCTTGCTGAACGCGCCCTTCATCTGATCGCCGAGCTGCTCCATGCCGGGCACGCCCAACATACCGATGGGCTGCGACTGTTCCTTCACCTCGAACTCGACCTCGCGGTCATCAAGGAACCCCTGACGGAAAAGCTCGCGCAGCTTCTCGCGGGTGTTCTCCCTGCCGTCGCCGGAGGGCAGAAGCAGATCGAGCAGGCGCTCCTCGGCAGCGGCTTCGGCACGGCCCTTGACCTTTTCGGCCTCTTCGGCCCGCACAAGGTTGATGCCGATTTCCATAAGGTCGCGGATCATGGATTCCACGTCGCGGCCCACATAACCGACTTCCGTGTACTTGGTGGCCTCGACCTTGATGAACGGGGCCGAGCACAGCTTGGCGAGGCGACGGGCGATTTCAGTCTTGCCCACACCCGTGGGGCCCATCATAATGATATTGCGGGGCGCCACCTCGTTGCGCAGTTCCGCCGCAAGGCGCTGGCGGCGCCAACGGTTCCGAACCGCTACGGCAACCATGCGCTTCGCCTGATTCTGACCGATAATGTATTTGTCCAGTTCCGCGACGATTTCGCGGGGCGTCAAGTCACTCATGTGCGTTCCTCTTTAAAAAAGCCTCTGTCATAGGATATGGTTGTTTTATTTCCACAGCAGGGTGAAAATACAGACTTTTTCCAGTTTTCCGCTGGCGGCTCCATGATTGGGTCATTTTATTGGTTATTCCTTTGGAATCCCCAAAAAATAAATCATGAACCATATCCTATGACAGAGGCTTTTTTAAAGATGAACGCACATGAGTGACTTGAC
>URTO01000312.1 GCA_900550745.1 uncultured Desulfovibrio sp.
AACCGTTTCCTATGACACAGCCGAAAAAATAAAGCATCAACCCTTTTCCATAGGCTGTGTTATAGAAAATGGCTGATGCTTTTTTCCTTGAAACCTCAAAGGGATAACCGGAAAAATGCCTTAGCCGTGGATCCCGCCAAGGGGAAAACTAGAAAAAAATTTCTATTTTTCATCGCACTGTGGAGATGAAACAACCACATACTATAACAGAGTCTTTCCATAACACAGCCTTCCTACCCCCACCTACGCAGGCAGAATTCCTAGGGGCGGCCTTTGTCTAAAACCGTTTTATACCCTAGAGGCGCACAGGGGGAGGCCCCTTCCAAGGCACGGCGCAACGCTTCGGGGAGGAAGGGCAGCAGTTCCGCGATCTGCGTCGCGGGGGTTGGGTTCGCAAGCAACCCGGTAATCCGGCTGGCCCGCGCTGCGGTCAGGCAGGCTTGGGACATCTCCATGCCGCTGGCGAGCAGGCCCGTCACAAGGCCGGTGACAAGATCGCCCGTGCCTCCGATGGGCTCCAGAGCGGCAACCTGCGGTTCGGATACGTCACCGAGGAACCGTCCGCCTTCCACCAGATGATCAACCTTCCCTTTGATGAGCAAAAAGCGCGCGGCGTTTCCGTGCTGATAGGCATGTTCGACGAGGCTTGGGATATCCTCATCCGCGGCCAGCAGAAAACCTCTGGTGTAAAAAGGGTGCGGCGCCTTTTCATCGGCAAGGAAGGCCAGTTCCCCGGCATCGGGGGTGAACAGATCGTAGGCGTCGGCGTAGCCGCTCATCTTGGCGACATACATGAAACCGGCATCGGCAACGAGCACGGGCTTCGGGTCCGTTTCTTCCAGAGCCATCAGGACGCGGTTGTGCCCGTCAAGGTCGGGGAACAGGTAATGAAACGTGATGCCCCGCACCCCGGACAGGCTGGGGGAGGCCGCAAGGCGGCTGTAGAGCTTCCGGCTCCCGTCGCCATTCCCGATGTCCCCGGCGAGCAGTGCCGTGGGAGGCTCCACCCCAAGCGTTTCGCACGTCAGCAATGCGGTTCCGAGTAGGGCGGGCGTCCCGCGCTGTACGGAAAGCGGGGCGATGTCCCCGCCCTCCGCATGGAGAAAACCGCCATCCAGACGCCAGCGCCCCCCCGTCAGGGGAAAAGACGCATCCGGCACCGTACCGCAGATCATCCACGCCATAGTCGCCTCGCCTCCTCAAATGCGCGTTGCAGCGAATAGGAACACAGCGTCTGCCCCTTGACCCGCGGCTCCTCGGCCTCGCCGATGCATTGCCCCGTCAGCAGCGCCGCCAGATACGGCACATCGGGGCATCCGCCTCCGGACACGTTGACGATTTTCCCCGTGGCGCGTTCCACGGTGATTTTCATGTTCGCGGCCCGCACCATGAACCAGTCGCCGTAATCCTGCACATGGAACAGCGATACGGGTTCGAGCAGGGTATCGCGCATGGGGACGGACTGGATCGGCTCAAGGCGGGCGGCTTCCAGCGCGTTGCGGATAAGCGGCTCCTGCATCAGGTCAAAGACGATGATCATGTCGCATCCCGTACGCAGTTCGGGGGGAGGCCCTTTGACCTCCACGGCAAACCCCGCTTCCCGCAGTATCCGTTCGGCCCGGATGACCTCGCCCGTATGCTGGAAAACGAGAAAGCCGTATTCCGTGGATGTGCGGGAAGGCGGGGAAGCCCCTTTCCGGGGCTTCCCTTGAAACACTTCGGCTAAACGGGAAAAGAAGTCCCTCACTTGCGGAGTTCCAGCCGGAAGACGCCCTCGCCCTCATCTTTCGGGGTGACGTTCCAGCCCTTTTTTTCAGCGGCGCGGGTGACGTTTTCGAGGCTGGCCTCGTTGTCCACCAGCACATCCAGAGGGGCATCGGCGTTTTCCGTCATGGCCTGATGGAAGAGGACCAACGGCTGGGGGCAGGAAAGTCCCCTGGTATCAATGGTACGCATGGCAATTCTCCTTTACGCCTTCTTGGAATGGACAAAGCCGATGATCAGGCAGACGACGAAACCGATGATTGTCGCCTGCATACCGTATACGCCGATGCCCGTGCCGGAACTGGCCGTGCCCAGATTGTGGGCCATAGCCGCGCCGACCAACATGCCGAGGGCAAAAATGCCGGCGTCGCTGTCGCCTTCCCCCGCCATGAAGAGCTGGCGGCCGGGGCATCCCCCGGCGAGTGCGAAGGCGAGCCCGGCGGTAACCATCCCAAGATAGTTCCACAGAAAGTCGCTGTGGGCCACGGGCTGGCCTTCAAAGCCGAACTTGAGGCCGCCCGTCAGGGCGTTCGCAATGAATGCGGCGGCGAACATGGCCGCCAGCCCGAGGAACAGGTGGGTGTAGCGGAAAAGGAAGAGGTCGCGGAACGCGCCCATCGTGCAGAAACGGCTGCGCTGCGCGAAGATGCCGATTATGAAGGCCAGCCCCAGCGAAGCGATGAAGGGGGCGTGTTGTGAACCGGGGCCCTTCACGGAGTAGAACAGGGGGCCGCTCTGCGGCTGATCCGGGATTTGCGGGAAAATGAGGTAGAGAAGGAGCAGGCAGACGACGATGACGGGGAAGATTGCCCCGGAAACGACGCTCTGGCTGTTGCTGCGGCCAAGGGAATAACCCCGTTTGAAAAAGAGCGTCCCGACCCAGATCCCTGTGGCCAGTCCGGCAAGGCCGAGGATGGCGTTCCCGTCGCCGCCGGCGAGACGGAGTATCGCGCGCCACGGGCATCCGAGGAACACCAATGCGCCCATAGCGGCTATCATGCCGAGGACAAAACGGACGATGGGCGCGGAACCCCCGCGCGGTTTGAATTCCCGCGTGGCGATGGCGGCTGCCAGCGAGCCGAGCACCAGCCCCATGATTTCAGGGCGCAGGTACTGGACGATGGCTGCGCGGTGCAGGCCAAGCCCTCCGGCCACATCGCGCTCGAAACACGCTACGCAGATCCCCATGTTTGCCGGGTTGCCGAGCTTTTGCAGCCATACGGCGATCAGGCCGATGACGGCACCCACAACGATGATGCCCGGCGTCGTCGCAAAAAGATTTTTCCTCATCTCCTACTCCTTCCCAAACGTTTTGGCGGATACACCATGCATACGATGGCTCCATCCTGAACGGGGAAAGAGAAGGAACGTCTTTACGGCCTCCCCTCGGCTGCACACTCAGAAGGGCGGCGAAAAGCTCCATGCTCTTTCCGCGTCCGAACGGACAAGAAGAACCTCACACCGTGGGTTCCGTTTGCCTTCAATCAGTTGCGCGTATACAGCATTGGTACCACCCTTAAAAAGTGTTGCCCATGAACATTTCCCATGAACGGTTTCCTGTTACACCGCCGGGAAGTCCGGGTCAACCCGCTTTCGCAAGCGCGGCGGGACGTATCCGGGGGACGCTTTTCCGCATGAAAAAACCTCCCGTTAGGCGGGAGG
>URTO01000313.1 GCA_900550745.1 uncultured Desulfovibrio sp.
GCATAATACATCAATGTATCCGTAGCTTGTACCAAATTTTCGAAAGTGGCATCTCCACGTGCTTCCAAAACTCATCCGCCCATTTTCCGGTGGGGCAACGTACCTTTCCCCGTAGGCTTTCCCACCTTTTCTAGGCACTTCACATTCTCACGCGCTCGTCCTATACAAAAAAAATGCAAAAGACATCTTTCTTCCCCCCGTTTATCCGCACCCTCAGCGTCCTTTTTCTTGGTACGCTGTCGGCGCTTGTGCTGGCGCGAGGAGCCATGTTCGGCATCCTCTGGCCGGAAGTGGCCGGAAACCCCGCTTCCGACATCCTGAACGCCCTGTACATCGGTACGAAATTCGATATCCGCATGGTCGTGCTCGGGCTCATCCCCATTGCGCTCATTCTCGGCATCCCGCCCCTTGAGCGCCTTCTGGCCCGCAGCCGAGGCTTCCGTGGATTGATCGTCCTGCTGTACGCCGTGGTTTTCGCCGCAGCCACGCTCGTGTACATTATCGATTTCGGCTGGTTCTTCTACCTGCACACCCGCGTGGACGCGAGCCTGTTTGAGCTGCTCGGCGATCCCGAAATCGCCGGGACGATGGTTTGGGAAAGTTACCCCGTCGTCTGGATCACGTTCGGGCTCATCGCGGCTACGGCGCTGTACGCCCTGTTCTTCGGCAAAACGCTGGCGAGGCACGAAGCCACGCCGCGCCTCGGTTGGAAAGGCCGCACGGGATGGAGCGTCGCCACGTTCGTGATCCTGTTCCTGCTCGGCTACGGACAGATCAGCTCCAACCTCTTCCCCCTGCGTTGGAGCAACGCCTTTTTCAGCGTGGACAAGAACATCTCCATCCTCGCCCTGAACCCCATCCAGAACCTTTTCGATACGGTCAACGCGGCGCGGGGAACCCGACCGGACATCGAGGCCACGAGGGAAAGCTACCCGCGCATCGCGGCGTGGCTCCGTGTGCCCAACCCCGATCCGCAAAAGCTCGACTTCATGCGCACGGTGCCCGGCACCCCGGCGGAACGGCAGGAAAAGCCGCTGAATGTGGTGGTCATCATCATGGAGTCCATGACATGGCCGCGCACGTCCTTCTCGCCCAACCTGACCGGCATTCCCGAAGACACCACGCCGAACCTGATGGCCCTCTCCAAGGATTCGCTGTACTACCCGCTGTTCTTCGCGCCGACGCGCACCACCGCCCGCGCCATCTTCACCACCATGACCGGCATCCCGGACGTGAACCGCTCCGGCGGCACCAGCTCCCGCAATCAGGCGCTGGTGGATCAGGCGCTGATGATGAATGAGTTCAAAGGCTACAGCAAATATTACATGATCGGCGGCAGCGCGAGCTGGGCCAACATCCGGGGTTTCCTCTCCCACAACATCGAAGGGCTGCACCTGCTTGAGGAAGGCTCTTGGAAAGCGCCCAACACCGACGTGTGGGGCCTTTCCGATCTCGATCTGTTCCGCGAGGCGGCCGCCGCGCTCACGAAGTCCCCGAAGCCGTTCGTGGCAGTCATCCAGACGGCGGGGTTCCACCGCCCCTACACCATCCCCGAAGACAACGCGGGATTCCAGCTCAAACAGCCGTCCGAAGCCATCCTCAAGAACTACGGCTTCACCGGCGCGGACGAATACAATTCGCTCCGCTTCTCCGACCACTCGCTCGGCGAGTTCTTCAAAATCGCCCGGCAGCAACCCTGGTTTGACAACACCGTATTCGCCATTTTCGGCGATCACGGCCTGAACGACACGTCCCTGAACATGCCCCCCGGCTATCTGGCCTGCCGCCTCCAAAGCAACCATACGCCCATGCTCATCTACGCGCCCGGCCTCGTCGCTGCGGGCAAACTGAAGCCCGGCGTCGACGGCCGCCCGTGCGGGCAGCCGGACATCTTCCCCACGCTGGCGTCCCTCGCGGGAATCCCCTACCGCTACAACGCGATGGGGCGGAACCTCCTCGATCCGGATACCAAACGGGATGAAATGCAGTTCCTCGGCGGGGAAGCCGAATCCACGGTGCGCCTTGTGGAAAACGGCTATTGCTACGTCCGTGAAACCGACGAGCACATGTACAAAATAGACGCCCCCGTACTGGAGGATCTGATCGATACGGAACCCGAACGCGCCGCCCACATGCGCCGGTACGCACAGGACTTCTACAACGCGTCCAAGTATCTTTTGTATAACAATAAAAAGTTCGACTAGCCCTGAAAGGCTCTTTCTTCCCCGAAGGGCATGGGGCACCCGTGGCGGTTCCCATAACCAACAAAGGCCGGTGCCTGCGCATCGGCCTTTGTTGGTTACGGCAGGAGATTACATTCTGCACGGGGATGGTTGCATTCCGTAACCTCCGCGGAATGGAACATCCGCCGCCGCAATACGGCACGCTCTTCCCCTTCATGCAGAATCATCTTTGATAACTAAGGAATACGCATCTTCCTTTCCCAGAAAAGGCAAATGGCACGTTCCATGCTTGCTATGGGTACAGGCCCGCAGCCCCGGACGAAAGAGCCCGCGGCTGCGGCTCTCACGTCCCCTATGGAACATCAACAAAGGAAAACACGTGCCTCACCCTACGATACACGCCGCTTGCCTTGCATCTTCCGTCAGGGCCTTGTCCGGAACCTGCTCCGGGCCCGCCGCCTTCGTGGGCAACCGCAAGAAAACAAGTCCCCATGAGTCCGTTCTGTCCGGCATAAAGGCACGGTTTGGGGCACTGGCCCGGTACGTCGCGGCCCTTAACGAAAAAGCGGCCATAGGACTGTCCGCCGCAGCCCAATCGCGCCAGCCCGTCAAACAACTGGAAGAGCTCCTTCCCCTGCCGGAAGCGGGAACGCTGCTGCATTTTGAAGCGGGGGACGGCGGCTTTCTGGAGGCCTTTCACGCCGCGCGGCCCGGCTGGGAGCTTTCGGCCATCGAATCCGGCGACGCGTTCATGCGGCTGCTCAAAAAAGGCTTCCTGCGTTCCGCCTACAACGCGGACTACCGCGATGCCGACATCGCTTCCCGATTCGACATCATCGCCGTCACCAAACCTCTGGATGAAATGGTGAAGCCCCTCAACGCCGTCCGCTGGCTGAGCCGCCGCCTCGCGGACAACGGCACGCTGTTCCTCTGGCAGCCCACCCCGCTTATAGGCGCAGGCTTGTCGCTCTGCGGCCTCCCGATCCGCATCGCCAACCTTACGGCCCTTTGCAAAGCCGCCGGGCTCTCCGTGGGCACAATCACGATGGAAGGCAACGCCATCTGTCTCTGTGCCCGGAACGCTTATTTTTTGGGCTGTGTTACAGGAAGCGGCTGATGCTTTTTTCCTTGAAGTTCCAAAGGAATAACCGGCAAAATGCCTTAGCCGTGGATTCCGCCAAGGGGAAAACTGGATAAAAGGCTGTATTTTTCACCGTGTTGCGGAGGTGAAACAGCCA
>URTO01000314.1 GCA_900550745.1 uncultured Desulfovibrio sp.
GGAAGCCCTTCTCCAGAAGGGTTCCCTCCCCTTCCCCCGATACATCATACTACGGCAAATCGGCACCGATGGCGGTGATCGAAAACGTCCCGTGGCTGACGCCGCGGATGGCGCGGAGCTGATCGGCAAGCTCGCGGAGTTCCCCGGCCTTGCCTTTGAGCACCAAAATTTCCAAGCAATTGTGATGATCCAGATGCACATGGAGCGTCGTCACGATGAGCTTGTGCGCGTCGTGCTGCCGTTCCGTCAGCTTGCGGGACAAATCCCGGACATGGTGATCATAAATCAGACTCAGCACGCCCGCCGCTTCCGCAGTCTCGGAATGCAGCGAATCCTGCACCAGCGCATCCCGGATGATGTCGCGCAGCGCCTCGGAACGGCTTGGGCAAGCCTGCCGTTCGCACAGGGCATCAAATTTCTCCAGCAGATCACTATCCAACGAAACGCCGAAACGAACCGTTTCTCCCATTGTCACACCCTCTATCGGTGAATTTCCCAGATCCGCACGGGAACGGGCCGCTCCTGCGGATACAGGGCCTCTATGTCCTTTTCCCAGACGCAGCGCCCCGCCCAACGGCGGTTGACGAGCATGGAACGGAACGTATCGTACACGGCCCGGCTGGGCTCGGCGACCCACGCCGCGCCGCCCTCCGCAAGCGCATACTCCAGAAAATCCAGCACGGGCGCGGCAAAACGCTGCTCATACATGATGTCCCCGCCCCAGATGAACCGCAGGCTCCGGCGCTTCACCGCGGGCCTGCGCCAGTCCATGACCGTCCAGAGCGGCTGGGGCACGGCGTTGTGCTCCGCGTTGCGCCGCGCGAAACGCAGGGCTTCCGGCTCATAGTCCATGCCGATGACGTCCGCGCCGAGCCATTGCCCCACCAATGCCGTCAGGCCGATCCCGCATCCGAGATCAAGGCAGGGCTGCCCCCGCAGGCTCTCGCGCCGCTGGTACAGCCAATCGGCAAGCACAAGGCTGGAAGGCCACAGCTCCGTCCAGTAGGGAAGGCGCTCGTCTTCCGTAAATTCGGTCATGGCCTCCCACAGGGCTTCCATGTCGGCGGCGCGTTCCAGCGTCCAATCCCGCCCGCAGGCGTTCACCGTCAAAAAAGGCTGCCAGCCCCCCTCTGAAAGGGGCGTATCCTGAGATTCGTTCACCGTTTCCCGTCCTTGCCGGGCCGAAAGGTTCGGCACGGCATCATAAGTCATGCGTATGACCTATACAGGCGGCGGCGGAAAGGGTCAACGAAAGGGTACCGATCCCCCGCAGGCATTATTGACCCTCAACGGTACGTCAGGTATGATAATCAGCTTTTCCATAGTGATAAAGGAGAAATCGCCTCATGATCGTGGAAATGGGTTGTCTTGTCCTTGGGGTCCCCGTGGGTTTCCTGCTCCGCAGGAAGCCCCTCGCCATCAAGCTCACCGATCAGGTGCTCACATGGTCCGTCCGCATCCTCCTGCTCCTGCTCGGCCTCGCCCTCGGCGCCGACGACAGCCTCATGTCGCAGATGGACACCATCGGCGCGCGGGGCATCTTCATCAGCCTGTGCTGCGTGGCGGGGAGCCTCATCGGCGCGCGCCTCCTTGAGCCGGTCATGAACCGCCATGTGGGGCACTACGCCGTTTCCCGCGCCGCAAAGGACGAAGGGGCGGCGCAATGAAGGAATCCATCATCGTCCTGTTCTTTTTCAGCGTCGGCGTGCTTGGGGGCAGGCTCGACCTCCTGCCCGCCGGATGGCTCGGCCTTGTCCACGAGGCCAGCAACTTCGCCGTATACGCCATGCTCGCCGCCGTGGGCATGAGCCTCGGCTTCGATTCGCGGGCATGGCGCATCCTGCGGGATCTCAAGGGCTGGGTCGTGCTCGTGCCCCTGATGATCATCGTCGGGACGTTCCTCGGCGGCGTGGCGGCATGGGCCATGCTGGACATGAGCTTCCGGGATGTGATGGCCGTAGCCGCCGGGTTCGGCTACTACAGCCTGTCGAGCATGCTCATCAACCAGCTCGCCGACGTCAGCCTCGGTTCGATGGCGCTTATTTCCAATATGGTCAGGGAACTCGTCACCCTGCTGTTCGCCCCACTGCTCGCCCGCGTCTTCGGCGGCCTTGGGCCGCTTTCCGCCGCCGGGGCCGCCAGCGATACCTGCCTGCCCGCCATCATCCGCACGTCGGGCGAGCGGAACACCATCCTTGGGATCTTCTCAGGCATGGTGCTCACCATCGCCGTCCCCATCTTCGTGACATCCATTTTCGCATGGCTGTAACGCAGTCAAACCCAAAAAGAAATCAGCCCGTTGACGCATCAGGGAGACTTGCTTACCTTTACGCGGCTCCAATCATACCCTTTCACAACCTCAATACAGCCAGAGAGCATCATGCCCCTATCCATCTTCAAACGCCTTTTGATCTGTTTCTGCTTGGCGCTCCTCACGGCACTGCCCGCGCAGGCCGAGAAGCAAAAAAACGGGACGCTTCCCCCCGCCCTCGAAACCGCGCTGTCCGCCCTGCTTGCCGACGCCCCACAGGGCAAAGCCAACCCCGACGCCGCGGCAGTCAACACCGTCCTTGATTTCGTCGCCACCAACACGCAGGCGCCCAACAAGGTCCGCCCGGAATCCCGCCCGCAGGGTTCCGGCGCGTATCTCAAGGAAACGCTCAACCTCCCGCTCCGCAAGCTTGTCGGGTACATGCTCGATCCCTCCATCCCCGGAGAGGCCATTTACCCCTCCGTCGTGCGCCGCAACGCGTGGATGCCCGGCAGCCCCATCCTGAAGGACAGCGCCGCCCTCATCGGCGCGGCCTATCCCCCCGCCGCCCCCATCGTGACCAGAGGCGTGGAATATGAGGAAACGACGCCCGACACCTCCAGCGGCTGCTACTATTCCTACAAGCTGAACCGGCTGTTCGTGCTCGCCGATTACAAGGGCCGCATGGCGCTCATATCCGTATCCGTGATGCCCGGCCAGTCTTCCGTGGGCCTGCGGGGGGCCATTGTCGGCAACGACAAGGACTGGACGTATGTGTACACCCCGGAAAAAGGAACCAACCTGGCCATGCTCGGCTGGGCGGAAACCTACCTTTACGGCTCCGCCAGCGTATCCGTCTTCATGGAAAGCGCGCCCGGCAGCGGCAAGGTGGACATCGCCATCTTCAAATGGGCAAAGGCGGGCTGGAAGGGCTCCAACGTGGTGAAAGCCTCCCATATCACGGCGGGCCTGAAACGGTTCACAGCCTGCCTGCGTCAGGTGATGGAATCGCCCCGTCTGCCCTCTTCCGACGCCATCGCCGCCAAGCATGCCGGGCTCAAGGCGATGGCTTCCTTAACAGTCAGTCCGTTCAGGTTGAGGTCGCAATAAGGCTCTGTACCTGCTTTCGGAGAGTTGC
>URTO01000315.1 GCA_900550745.1 uncultured Desulfovibrio sp.
GAATGCTCCGGTAGACGGAAAGCTGGTCCCTTGGGATCAGGCCCAAGTCCATGTGCTTGCCCACGGTCTGCATTACGGCACCGGCGTCTTTGAAGGCATCCGCGCCTACGCCTGCCCTGACGGTTCTTCCGCCGTCTTCCGTCTACCGGAGCATTCCAAGCGCCTCGTCAATTCCGCCAAAATCCTTGGCATCGACATGCCCTATACCGCCGACGAAATTTCCAAGGCGATTGTCGAAACCGTTGTAGCCAACAAGCTTTCCGAAGGCTACATCCGTCCTCTCGCCTTTGCCGGCGAGGGCGACATGGGCGTGTTCCCCAGCAACAACCCCACGCACGTCATCATCGCCGTGTGGCCCTGGGGCGCCTACCTCGGAGCCGAAGCCCTCGAAAAGGGCATCCGCGTCAAGACCAGCTCCTTCGCCCGTATGCACGTCAACACCCTGATGAGCAAGGCCAAGGCCGCCGGCAACTACGTGAACTCCGTACTCGCCAAGATGGAAGTCAAGCAGGACGGTTATGACGAAGCCCTGATGCTCGACACCAACGGCTATGTCTGCGAAGCGACCGGCGAAAACTTCTTCATCGTCCGCAACGGCGTGATCAAGACCCCGCCGCTGACCGCCATCCTCGACGGCATCACCCGCGACTCCATCATCAAGATTGCTCGCGATCTCGGCTACACCGTGGAAGAACAGCTCTTTACCCGCGATGAAGTCTACTACGCCGACGAAGCGTTCTTCAGCGGCACCGCCGCCGAACTGACGCCCATCCGCGAACTCGACAACCGCACCATCGGCGAAGGCCATGCCGGCCCGGTGACAAAGGCCCTCCAGACCGCCTACTTCAAGGCGATCAAGGGGCAGGATCCCCGCTACGGCCACTGGCTGACCAGCTACAAGTTCTAGAGCCGCCCACGGGGGGGGATCTCCTCCCCCGTTCCGGCTTCGCCGCACGGCGCAATACGATACCGCATGAGCCACGCATCCCTCGCAGCCCGCTACCGTCCGCAGACATTCGCTGAAGTGACGGGACAGGAAACCGTCAAGGCCATCCTTTCCCGCGCCGCCGCGGAAGACAAGGTTGCGCCCGCCTACCTGCTGAGCGGGACGCGGGGCGTGGGCAAGACCACCATCGCACGCATCTTCGCCAAGGCGCTGAACTGCGTCCATGCCCCTACCGGCGAGCCCTGCAACCAGTGCGAGCAGTGCCGCCGCATCACGATGGGCAACCATGTTGACGTGGTGGAAATCGACGGCGCATCCAACCGCGGCATCGACGACGCCCGCCGCCTGCGCGAGGCCATCGCCTACGCGCCGATGGAAGGCCGCTACAAGGTCTTCATCATCGACGAAGCGCACATGCTCACGCGCGAGTCCTTCAACGCCCTGCTCAAGACGCTGGAAGAGCCGCCGCCGCGCGCGACGTTCATCCTCGCCACCACCGAGGCCCACAAATTTCCGATCACGATCGTCAGCCGTTGCCAGCATTTCATTTTCAAGGCCATCCCTGAAGCCGAACTGATGGCCCACCTGACGCGCGTGCTCAACAAGGAAGGCATCCCCTTCGAGGAAAACGCCGTCCGCCTCCTCGCGCGCCGTGCAGCCGGAAGCGTGCGCGACAGCATGTCCCTGCTCGGCCAGACGCTGGCCCTCGGCGGCGACAACCTGACTGAAGCCTCCACCCGCAGCGTGCTCGGCCTTGCCGGGCAGGAGCTCTATGAGCGCCTTCTCAACGCGCTCAAGGCTCAGGACTGCCTCGCCGTCGCCGCGCTGACGCAGGAGCTGCTGGAACGCGGCGTGGATCTCGGCTTTTTCCTCCGCGAACTGACCACATTGTGGCGCAATTTGTTCCTCATCCGTCAGGCCGGGGCTGCGGCAGCCGCCGCGCTCGACATGCCGGACGCGGAAAAGCAGCGCCTGCTGGATCTCGCGCCGCAGTTCGATCCCGCGTATATCCATGCCGCATGGCAGATGGTGCTCGAAAGCCAGCGGCAGGTGCTCACCAGCCTTGAACCGTCCGCCGCGCTGGAACTCCTGCTCCTGAACCTCGCCCTGCTGCCGCGCCTCGTATCGCTGGAAACGCTCTCCCGCACCACTGTCGCCCCGGCTTCCGGGACACCTGCCGCCCCTGTGCCGTCCGCACCGGCCGCGCCTCAGGCAACCCCCGCCCCGGTGCCCTCGCCGCCCGCTTCTTCCGCGCCCGTGCACCCAGCGCCTGCCGCCCCGGTTTCATCTCCGGCCACACCGCCCGCGCCTGCCGCAGCCCCGGTGCAGCCCACGTTTTCCGCGCCTCAGGCATCCCCGGCAAAACCTTCTCAGGCTTCGGCAATCCCCCCGCGCCCGGCTCCGGCAGCGTCCCGCCCGCCGGTTCCGCCCCGCCCGGCGGCGGCCCCCGCCCCAGCCCGGCCTGCCGCCCCGCAAGGCACGCCGCCGTGGGAAACGGCTCCCCCGGCCGCCTCGGAGCAGCCCGGCCCCTCCGCGACGGTCGCGCCCATAGACGCCCCGCACCCTCTGGACACGGGCCCGGCGGAAAGCCTCGCTCCGGCGAAGGATGCCGCCCCCGCAAAGTCCAAGAAAAAACAGGCTTCCACCGTGCCCGCGCCTTCGGAAGCATGGATGGATTTCGTGGAGTTTTGCCGCAGGAACCAGAGCGACGCCACGTTGTCCCTTCCGGCGCTCACGCAGGCGAACGGCGTATTTTTGGAAGGAGTCCTGACGCTTGCCACAACCAGCGCCATCCAGTATGAACAGCTTTCGGCCCCTTCACGGCTCTCCGAGCTGGAACGGCTGGCCAGCGACTATTCCGGCAAGCCCGTCTCCGTACGGGTATCCGCCCCGGAACGGCTGCACAAGACCGAGGCCGAACTGAAAAAAGAATTTGCCTCCCACCCCGTGATCAAGTCTCTCACCGAGACTTTCGGCGCTTCTCTCATTCGGTGTATCCCGGTGGAGCACACACGGAGTTGAAGGGGCCCCTCGTAGGAGGTTCCTCGGAAACCTCTCCTCAACCGATCCTTTCAAGGAGACCGCAATGCGCAACATGAATGATCTTGTACGCCAAGCCGGCGTCATGCAGAACAAAATCGCCAAGATGCAGCAGGAAATGGCTGAACGTACCGTCGAAGCCTCCAGTGGGGGCGGCATGGTCAAGGTCGTCGCCACCTGTAAGCAGGACATCGTGTCCATCACCATCGATCCCAAAGCCCTTGAAGGCGGCGATGTGGAAATGCTTCAGGATCTCGTCCTGACCGCCGTCAACGAAGCTCTCCGCATCGGACGCGGCATCAGTATGGAAGAACTGGACAAGATAGCGCAAGGCCGTGTATGGACCGGAAGCACCGCCAAAGAAC